>CAZMBO010000001.1:0-34847 GCA_964564655.1 uncultured Nitrospina sp.
CATCGGTCAAAATAGGGCGAGTTTCTATTAAAGCTCCTGTCGCCGGAGCCACAGGCGGAACTTTTACAGAAGGTTTAGTGATAATATAAATGCCTGTAACCACCACGCAGATAAAAACTGGCATGGCTATAGCGGAGATTCGCTTTTTATTTATATTAGAAGCATTTTTTCTTGATTTTTTTTTAGTCATTTCCTGCGATGATCCCCGCCGATAATTGAGTATTGAATATGCCTAATTATATGGACTGCCATCCGCCGATGCAACCGTCAATCCCATTGCAATGGGAGGACGTGGCTGCCAAGTCATTAGCGGACAGTTTGGTACCATTTTGTTAGGATGCGGGGAGGGAACCCTAGTTCAAATAAGGTTGCGATAAGAATATTTTTTATAGTCGTGAGCCAGATACCCTCTTTATTCCATCTCCGCGGCGAAGTGAGAGCTTTTTCGTTGAGAAGAATTACTGACCCTAGGTTTCTAAGTCGCTTGAAGAAATCTATATCTTCACAAATGGGGAGCTTGGTAAACCCGTTCATTTTCTGAAAGATGGAATTTTTAACAAAGAATGCTTGGTCTCCATAAGCCATTCCTAGATATTTTGAACGTAGATTTGCAAGGCGGGTAATAAGACGTAGACTCCATTTATCAGAAACAATGCAAAGCGAGAAAGCCCCACCGATTTCTTCGGGGTTTTTCATAGACCGCAACATTTTTTCATAGCTGGCGGGTTCGATACGGCTATCAGCATGAAGGAAAAGAAAAATATCACCAGTGGCGATTCGTGCTCCCGCATTCATTTGCAGTGCTCGGCCAGCAGGTCCATTTACCACATTTTCGGTAAATTTTGCTGCAATTTTTAGGGTGCCGTCATCACTGCCTCCATCACTGACAATAACTTCATGCGGCGAAAGTTGTTGTATATATGTCAGAGTCTCACCCAAACACTTTGCTTCATTAAGGGTGGGGATGATAATCGAAATTTTCAAGGAACGATCCCTATAATTTAATTTTGAAGTTAACTCTCTTACCTGTCGTGAGGGAAGATAGTGCTGGATTATTGCTAGAAGAAATTAGGATCTCGAATTAGAATATTAGAATATAGTGGTGGAGGTCACCCCCATCTTTGTAATCAGGCATCAATATATTATAGAATATGATAAAGTTAAACTGGATTTCATTCTTTTCTTTACGCCCAACTGGGCAAGGTAATTATGTTAGCTCATTTTATAGACTCTCGATCCTTTCAGTGTGGCTATTTTCAAGATCGCCAGTCACTCTTTGAAGAATATCTGCTTGAAGATGTTTCGGAAGTGGAGTTCGAATATTTGTTAGCGCACGGTATGAGGCATTTCGGCGATTATTATTTCCGGCCCCGTTGCCAAAATTGCTATTTGTGTATTCCTATTCGTGTGCGTGTCAACGAATTTAAAATGACGCGAAATCAGAAACGGGCATTGACCGCATGCAAAAATATAAAAATGAAAATCGGTGATCCCGTATACACTGAAGAAAAATTTAGACTATATCTAAAGCACAAAGAAAGATTTAATTCTTTGCAAGACGATGTGGAGGATGAGAAAAATTTTCGCATGTCATTTTATGTCAACACTCCATTTGGAATCGAGTTTGAATATTATCTAGATGGAAAATTAGTTGGCGTTGCCCTAGGGGATAAAACCTCTAAATCCTTTTCAGCGATTTATACCTTTTATGATGTGTCTGACAAGAAAATGAGTCTAGGTACCTACAGCATATTAAAACAATTGGAATATGCGAATCAATATTGTATGAAATATTTTTATCTTGGCTATTATATTGCCGAAAATGCCTCTCTGGCCTACAAATCTAGTTTTCGTCCTAATGAAGTTTATATGGGCAGGGAATGGCGTCGATTCAGAAATGCCGCTGGAGATTATCTAATTTCTAAAAAACGACTACAATGGAAAAATTCCGATCTGCTCGTCAAAGCGGCTTCTACTAGTGTAACGTTGGAGTCCCTATAAATAGCTAGGTGGTGAAAAAAATCTATTCAGAACCTATGAAGTTCTATTTGTTTTAAAAATCTTGGATACAGACACTCCTCCCCCAATGAAGATTAAAGGATTCCGGTGTAAACGAGAATCATCCAAATCACGAGAAGGATGTTAAAAGCCACTCCAACGTGAAAGAATACATTGAAGAATTTAGTGTGACTGTATTCGTAATCGTCTTTATTTTCTTCTGTCATGATAGGTCAATCCATTACCAGAGTGGTCAAACGTTTTGCTAGTTCTGAGTTGCGAATCACTTTTCTTATGGGGCGCTCTATAAAATTAAGACTCATATAAAGCCTCTCTAGATTCAAAAAAGTTTGTGATTCAGAAATGGCTTGCCCCCCTTCATCTCTTATTTCGTTTCGCCAGATACTCAATGCTCTCAGATTTTTAAGGTAAGGTGAATTAGCTAATGCAATCGCTCCTGTATTGCCCATCTTATTGGAGCATAAATATAGTTTTTCAAGTTCTGCCAGATGTTTGCTTTCAGCAAGTGCTACGATGCCTTCATCGCCAATACCTGTGCTATCGAGATGAAGAGCTTTCAGGCTGGGCCATTTATTTGATGAGGCTATGGAAATTGCACCGTTTGGTCCAATAGGATTCGAATCGAGAAAAATGATCTCCATATTTTTTAGGTTTGAAGATTCTGCCAGGGCAGCCGCACCTATGGGGCCGATATTATTGGCTTCCAACATAATACATTTTAAATTTTTTAACAGATCAGCTTTAGCAATAGATTTTGCTTCTTCGTCGCCGATGATATTGTGATTGAGATAAAGTGAAGTTAAGCCTGTCAAGCATTTTACTTGGCAGAGCATTTCAATAGCTTCACCACAAAGTTGATTTTGACTGAGATAAAGTTGTTCCACGCCAGATAACTCTTTGCTGGCTGCCAAAAGGCGCAACTCTTCGATGCCGATATTTTTGTCTTCTAAATCTAAAAGCTTTCCGTTGTCGACAAGATTTGCCGATATAGTATGTTCAAAGCTCACATCTTCCATTGAGAAGCGTCCAGAATAATATTTTAATGAATGACTCAGCACTCTAATGGATTTTATTTGAAAGATCAAACCAAGGTTGCAAAAGCTCTAAGGAACAGGTCTAACGGAATAAGTTTCTTAAACAGTAATTACTTGGCTCAATTGATTTATTGGTTCTTATTTGTGATGGTTGATAAAAGCATTTTAAACTGGTATTAAATAGAATTATGAGCAATTTTGTTCATCTGCATCTTCATACTTCCTATAGTTTACTTGACTCTTCCATTCGCCATGAACCACTAATCAAAAGGGCGGCTGAGTTTGGTATGCCTGCGGTTGCCATGACGGATCACGGCAATATGTTTGGCGCTATTGAGTTTTACAACACCGCCAAAAAAAACGGTATAAAACCCATTCTTGGCTGTGAGGTGTATGTTGCTCCTGATAGCCGTCACGAAAAAAAATCCAAAAACAATTTACGCGATGCGTCATATCACCTGATTCTGCTTTCGGAAAACCAAAGGGGATACAAAAACCTGTTACGTCTGATCACCAAGGGGTATCTGGAAGGGTTCTATTACAAGCCGCGTATTGATAAAGAACTGCTTGCAGAATATTCTGAGGGTTTGATTGCCTTGAGTTCTTGTATCCGGGGGGAGGTAGCGCATAATGTCAATCGCGAAAATGTTCCGCGCGCCACCAAGGTTGCGACTCAATATGCGGAGATCATGGGTCCGAATAATTTTTTTCTCGAACTGCAAAATCACGGATTGGAAAACCAGGATCACATCAACAAGGAAATCATAAAAATTGGGAGGAAACTTGACATCCCCATAGTTGCGACAAACAACTGCCATTATTTGGATAAAGAAGATTTTCGTGCGCATGAGATTCTTCTTTGTTTGCAAACAGGAAAAACCATCACCGATCCTTACCGAATGCAATATCCGGCGGCCGAATTTTATTTTAAGTCTCCTCAAGAGATGGTGGAGTTGTTCCAGGAAACACCGGAAGCCATCACAAATACCCTCAAGATTGCTGAGCGTTGTGAATTAGAATTAGAGTTCGATAAACTCAATTTACCAGATTATCCGGTTCCAGAATCTTATACGTTAGAAACATATCTGGAGAAGATATCGCACGAAGGGCTTATAGAGAGGTTTGGGGAGTTGGACCGGTTAGGAACCAATTTTGATAAAACCACCTATGAAAAGCGGTTGGACGAGGAATTGGGTATCATCAAACGAATGGGGTATCCCGGTTATTTCCTGATTGTGTGGGATTTTATCAAATATGCGAAGGAAAAAGATATTCCTGTTGGGCCGGGTCGAGGTTCCGCGGCGGGCAGCGTTGTGGCTTATGCTCTGAAGATCACCGACATTGATCCAATGCAATACGATCTACTGTTTGAACGTTTTTTGAATCCAGAACGGGTGAGCATGCCGGACATCGATATTGATTTTTGTATGGATGGACGTGATGACGTCATTAAATATGTAACAGAAAAATACGGTGGCAACCAAAACGTGACGCAGATCATCACCTTTGGCAGCATGAACGCCAAAGGGGTGATCCGTGATGTGGGTCGAGTGCTGGATATGACCTACGGCGAGGTGGATAAGCTTGCCAAACTGGTGCCGAACAAATTGAATGTCACTTTGGATGATGCATTCAAGGAAGAGAAACAGTTCGCCAGACTGGGTAAGGAAAACGCCAAAGTTGCGGAGTTACTCGATATCGCCAAGAGCCTGGAAGGGTTGCAGCGCCATTGTTCCACCCATGCGGCGGGAGTTGTGATTTCATCAAAAGCGTTGACCGAATTTTGTCCTCTTTATAAGGGCGGCAATGACGAGGTGGTGACACAGTACGCGATGGGCAGTGTTGAAAAACTGGGTCTGCTTAAAATGGACTTTTTGGGACTTCGCACGTTGACGGTAATTCATAATGCGTTGAAACTCATCAAGCAATCTCAGAATAAAGATCTGGACATCGGTGTGATTCCTTTGAATGATCCTGCGACGTTCAAACTTTTATCCCATGCAAGAACTCTGGGCGTTTTCCAGTTGGAAAGCTCTGGAATGCGTGATCTATTAAAGAAATTAAAACCAGATTGTTTTGAAGATATCATCGCTTTACTTGCCATGTATCGCCCGGGTCCTTTGGAAAGTGGAATGGTCGATGATTATGTCAAACGCAAGCATGGGGCAATGGAGTTGAAGTTCGACCTACCGCAACTACAAGACATCTTGGAAGAAACCCAAGGGGTGATTCTTTACCAAGAGCAGGTTATGAAGATCGCCAGCGTGTTGGCGGGATTTAGCCTGGGGGATGCCGACTTATTGCGCCGCGCAATGGGTAAAAAAAAGCCTGAAGAAATGGCCGCACAACGTGAAAAGTTTATGGTTGGAGCAGAGGCCAATAAAATTAATTCTAAAAAATCGAAGAGGATTTTTGATTTGATGGAAAAATTTGCGGGCTATGGATTCAATAAGTCTCATAGTGCTGCCTATGCTCAGATTTCTTATCAGACGGCCTACCTCAAAGCACATTATCCGTTGGAGTTTTTTGGCGCATTGATCACAAGTGATATGGATAATACCGATAAGGTTTTGCGCTATATCCACGATTGCCGCGAGATGAAAATAACGGTGCAGCCACCGGATGTGAATTTGAGCGACCGTGATTTTTCGGTTTCAGATAACAAGCTCGTTTTTGGGTTGGGAGCGATCAAAAATGTCGGTAGTAAAGCCATCGATAATATTATTGAGGCTCGTAAGGAATTAAAAAAGTTTAATTCATTGAGTCAGTTGTGCGAAAGCGTAGACCTACAGCTTGCGAACAAACGTGTGTTTGAAAGTTTGATTAAAAGCGGTGCCTGTGATTCGTTCGGGCAGAGCCGAGCACAGATGTTGAAAGAACTTCAGGCTTCCATGGAGCAAGGTCAAAAGAAGCAACGCGATCAGCAACTGGGTCAATCAAGCATGTTCGATACCTTCGCAGAAGATGTTGCGCCCGAGCAAGGTAACGGAAACCATGTTGAAGAGTGGAACGAAACCGACCGATTGAAGTTCGAAAAGGAGAGCATTGGATTTTATATCACCGGTCATCCTTTGGACCGGTTTACGAAAGATCTGGCTTGGTTCACTGATGCCACTTCGGCATCGGTTGCGGAAGCGGGCAGCAGCAAGACCGTCAGCATTGCGGGTATACCTATCAAACATCTTCCAAAAACCACTCGCAAGGGCGATAAGATGGGAATAATTACCCTGGAAGATTTGCATGGATCGATTGAAGTGATTTTATGGCCTGAAATTTATACGGAGGTGGAGTCCGTTTTACTTGCGGAAGAACCCATTCTTGTAAAAGGGGAGGTGGACTCGGAAGGCAATATGCCAAAAGTCATCGCCAAGGAAGTGTTCCCATTGATTCAGGCAAAGCAGAGGTTTCAGGGCAGGGTGATGATCCATTTTCGTACTTTGGGGCTGGAAAAGGAAACGCTTTTTGCTGTTAAAGAAATTTTGGCTGCAAATAAAGGCAACAACGATACAAGACTACATTTTATTTCTCCAGACAATAAGGAGCGAGTGGTTACGGTTTCTGACGATCTTCGCATCCAGCCCTCCGATGAAGTGATCGCGCAAATTCAATCTTTGCTAGGTGAAGACGCAATTCTATTTGAATAAGCGCGGGCCTCGCCCGGTAGAATATGTGATAATGCCGTTCAATTTTTAAAACTAACTCTAACCTTTCAGTGGGTTTGCATGATACCCAAGGAAACATGGAAGTTAAAGAATTTGCTACAAAATATTTCAGGGACACCCTGCCTAATGGCCTGACTGTGGTTACGGTAGAGATGCCTCATATTCATACTATGGAGGTTTCGATGTTTGTACGCGCTGGTTTGCGCTATGAAACCCCCCAGAATAACGGGATATCCCATTTTTTGGAGCACATGATGTTTCGTGGCAACAAAAAATATCCTAACTCGATTGCGTTAAACGTTGAATTCGAAAATATTGGACGCGATTTAAGAGCTTCCACATTGGGAGAGTATACTCAGTACGGGTTTAGTCCCCATGTGTCAAAACTTGAAAAAGGCTTGGAATTATTTTCGGAATTTTTTTCTTCTCCTACTTTTCCTGGGATTGAATTGGAGCGAGGAATTATTCTTGAAGAATATCTTGAAGAACTCAATGAAGAAGGAGTCAACGTTGATATAAATAATCAAGCCTGTCAGCTGCTATATCCTGATACACCTATGGCATGGCCTACGATTGGAACGGAAGAAACGATCAAGTCGATTAAAACAGAGATGTTAAGAGATTATTTTAATAGACACTATGTGCCCGGCAATATGGTGCTGGCATTTGCGGGTCCAATCAACCATGAAAACGTATTTAAACTTTCTAAAAAATATTTTTCTGGTCTAAAGAATGGAGTGGAGCCTTTTCCCAAGGATCATTTTATTGGAAGTATTCAGGAAAAACAGGAGACGCCGGGACTTCATTTTCAGGAAAATTCCGATAGTCAAATAGAACTGCAAATTTGTTTTCGTTCTTGTTCTTATAACGATCCTGATTTTCTGGTTTTAGCTTTGATAAGTAGAGTGTTTGATGACGGGTTTACTTCTAGACTCCAAAGGGTCTTGCGAGAAGAGAGGGGGTTGGTTTATTCCGTTGAGTGTCGGGCTACGAGCATGTCGGATCTTGGGACCATAGATTTTGATGTTACTATGCGCCCTGAAAAAGTCGTGGAGGTGACAAATATTCTTTTAAATGAAATAAAAACTTTTTCCAAGGAAGGGCCGACGGAGAAGGAACTTGCTCATATAAAAAAGAGGTATTTTTTTGAACTCGATTCAGAACTTGATGATCCGTATAGACAAGTGGTTCGTTATGCATTTCCTCATCTTTATTCTAAGGAAATGTCTTTGGAAGAAGAAAGAGTTCTTATAGAATCCTTTACCGCAGAAAAAATACTGAAAGTGGCCGAAAAAGTTTTTGAACCCAAAAACCTAAATCTTATTCTTGTTGGACCCTACACCCCTCAGTTAAAATCCCAACTTGAGGGATTGATACAACAATTCTAGCTCCTAAGAATAAACATGTGTTTCTCTAAAAATATCTTTCCTGTTCTTAGCATTATATTTTTATTTAGTAATTTGGGTTGTTCTGCAAACATTGAGGGTTGCCTGGAAGAAGGCAGTTGTGGCCCCGCAATTAAGGTTTTAGATTTTCAGAGAAGTTTCCCAGATGATCCATTTGATACTTTCTGGGATAGCAGACAGGCTCCTATTCCAACTTCGATTGAATTGGGGCCGCAAATGATTACCAATCCTAAGTGGCCGAATCCTTCTACTAAACAAGTTTTAATTCGAGCCGGGAAAAATAGAAATGAACTTGTTATCATGCTTGAATGGAATGACAAATCTCGAGACGGTAACTTTGATCATTCTTCCTTGTATGTAGATCGCGCTGCAGTGATGTTTCCTGTAGAAGCAGATAATGAACCACCTTCCATAACTATGGGAGAACCGGGTGTGCCTGTGAATATATGGCAATGGAAATCCATTGGGGGTGAAAAGGGGCAACCTGGCGTTAAAGAAAAAGAAGCCTTGGCCTATCAGACCGTGGAGGATCTTAATGCAGAGGGTTTCAGCACATTGACTTATCAAAGTCAGCAAAATATAAAAGGGACTGCATTATGGAAGAATGATACCTGGCGTTTGATCTTAAAGCGTGATCTTGTAGATGGAGACCGTAATGATGTTCAATTTCGACAATCAGTTTTAATGGCAGTGGCGGTTTGGAATGGTTCGAACAGAGAGTTGAATGGCCAGAAGGGAATAGCAGGTTGGATGTTGTTACAATTCAGTTGATGGAATTAGCTTTTCCGTATTTACTTTCCAGATTCATTTGAAATTTCTTCCATGGAGCTTGAAGAGCAGGAACCAATTTTTCTTTTAATTCATTCGGAACGTAATTGATTTTTTCAACGGGCCAGTCCTCTACATTTCTTATATCCAGATTTTCTTTTTTGTAAGGCCCTAATAGGGCTTCTTCAAACCCATAAACCAGGGCCGATGAATATACAATATGGTACTGCTCTTCTATAATTTCCTCGGTATGCATGCCTTTAATAAATTTTTCGAATAGAGTGTTGATGATTGGCTCCGCATGCTCGACAAATTCGGAAGTTAAGGCTGGACGCAATGTAACATAAGTGATCAGCACGTCTTGAAGTAGAAACTTTAACTCTGAACTTTCCTTTTTTGGCGGCCGCGTATTTATATTCAAAAGTTCTTTCAATGTTTTTATATTGCGGATCATATCGTATATGATGGATTCCTCCCAACTCGCCTTATTCCAGACAAAGAATGCGCGAACATAATTTGCACGTCCTTTGGTATCCCACATTTGCAATGCGGTGGTTGGGCGAATTTTGTTGGAGTAGGGGATCTTTTCACCCCATTTTGGGTCGACCAGATTTAAGCCATAGCGCCCAAAAACCTCGGTAAAATTCTTTTGATAAAGCTGCATCAGCTTTTCAAAATTTTCTTTTTCATCTAGAGGGCCGTTTTGAGGGAGGCTGACTATAGAGTATAGGCGGACGACATTGGTTCTGGCCTCCCCATCATCTAAAGCTACCATATAAGACCCCCCCCACATTCCCGCGGAAATTGGGATCTCCAGATTATGGATCTCCTTCATTTGAAGAGAAATGTGGGCCGCAAATTCTTTGAAAAGATTATGTAGGTAATAGAGATTGATGCGTTGGTTTTGAGAGTAGAGATGTCCGGGAAGAATTTTATAGTCCATATTTGCTAATCCGTGACGGCACCTCTACTGGCAGAGCTAACAACCTTGGCGTATTTTGCTAAAACACCCTTTTTGTATTTAATCTCTTTGGGCTTGAAAGATTTTCTTCGAGCTTCCAACTCTTCGTTAGTCAAATCAACATCGACTCTATTTTTTGCTATATCGATATTGATAGTATCTCCATCATTTAATAATGCAAGATTTCCCCCTACCTGTGCTTCAGGAGCGACATGGCCGATAACTATTCCATAGGTTCCACCAGAAAACCGACCGTCCGTGATCAGTGCAACTTTATCGCCTAGTCCTTTGCCAACAATAGCAGCGGTAGGTGCCAGCATTTCTCGCATTCCGGGACCCCCCTTAGGCCCTTCAAAACGAATGATAATGACATCACCAGCTTTGATCTGGTCCTCAAGAATTGCATCGAGACATTCCTCTTCCGAATTGAAAACTTTCGCGGGTCCAGAAATTTTACGAGTTTTTACTCCAGATACTTTTGCAACAGCCCCTTCGGAACAAAGATTGCCTTTTAAGACCACAAGATGTCCTTCTATTGACTTGGGTCGGTCAATGGGAAGTATGACATTTTGATTTGCAGAAGGTTGGTCGGGAACATCCTTTAAATTTTCCGCGACAGTTTTTCCGGTGACCGTGAGGCAATCTCCATGAATCATTCCTGCATTCAACATCATTTTCATCACCTGTGGGATTCCTCCAGCATGGTGCAAATCGACGGCAACGTATTGGCCTGAGGGTTTCAAATCACAAAATAGCGGAATTTTTTTACGTATGGATTCAAAATCATCGATGGTCAACTCTACATCGGCTGAATGAGCGATGGCAAGTAGATGCAGTACTGCATTGGTGGATCCCCCAATAGCCATAATAACGGCGATGGCATTTTCAAATGCTTTTCGGGTCATGATGTCTCGTGGAAGAATATTTTGTTTTATCATGTTCATTAGTGCCTGAGCGCAGAGTCCGGTATTGAGTTCTTTTTCTTTATCCTCGTTGGCCATGGTTGAGCTATAGGGGAGGCTCATTCCCATTGCTTCGAATGCAGAGGACATGGTGTTGGCAGTATACATGCCACCACAAGAACCAAATCCAGGGCAAGCGTGTTTTTCAATTTCGGTGAGTTGATTTCTATCGATAGTTCCGGCCCCGAACTGACCCACTGCCTCAAAGACACTGACAACGGTTAGGTCTTTCCCGTCTAGATGCCCAGGTTTAATCGTTCCACCATAAACAAAAATTCCGGGGATATTGAGTCTTGCCATACCAAGCATGGCTCCGGGCATGTTCTTGTCGCATCCGCCAATGCAAATGACTGCATCCATGCTTGCGCCGCGACAAACAGTCTCAATAGAATCAGCAATGACATCGCGACTAATGAGAGAACATTTCATGCCTTCTGTTCCCATCGAAATTCCATCACTAATGGTAATTGTGCCAAAAGTTTGCGGCATTCCCCCTTCTTTTCGGATTTGATCTGCGGCAATGTCTGCGAGCTTTCCTAGACCGGCATTACATGGAGTAATATCGCTTTGACCGTTTGCTACGCCCACTATGGGTTTTTGAAAATCTTCATCAGAAAACCCCACTGCGCGTAGCATTGCCCGATTGGGTGCACGTCTATCTCCCTGGGTAACGACTTGGCTTTTAGAGTTTAACGATTTAGAACCCTGCGACATAAATAACTCCTCGGTTTAAAAAACAAATATCCTCATTTGAGAATAATAGTTGTACTTATTATGAGATGATTTTAATCCGAATTATATTCCCTGCTCTTCGATTCGATTCAATATGGGGCGATGAAAATACCCATCACCATTATTGGAATGCGAGATGGCGTAGTATACAGGATGTTCCATAGATTTTAAATGGGCCTGAGACCCGGAAATTTCAATTTTATGTTGAAAGGAAATGATCGGAGTTTTTCTGTCTTGCTTCCATGTTTTCCCAGAAACAATGGACTTTTCAGATAAGAAATCGGGGAGACGGTAGGCCCTTTGGGAATAAAGGTAGTCGAGTTTCAATAGATCTTTGTTTTCAATCGAGGGGTTAGTGAAGAATGTTTGCTGAAAAATTTTGTATTGTTTATCCAAGGCAATTGGATTCATAAACAAATTGTTTGATTCATGGTGTTGAAGCAATCGATCAAACAAAGTGACAGGATCCATTTTTTGTAAAAGGTGGGCTATGGAAAACCGAAATCTTTTAGAATTGTAAAATCGGTCAAATATATCAGCGAATTTTTTTAAGTAGTCAACTTCTTCAGCGCTAAGTTCTTTATTGGAAATTAATTCATAGGGTGGTGTAGATTGATATTGGTATTCATGTGACTGGATCTTATTTTTTATGGGAGCACCGGGGAGAAATTTAAGAAATCCTAATTGCAGTTCATGGGGTCTAAGTGAAAGCACGTCTCTGAATGAGTTTAATATTTTCTCCATGTTCTCCCCAGGGAGACCAAAAATAAGGTCGCAATGAAAATGGATTCTATCTTGGGCCAGTAATGTTTTAATGGTGTCGAATAATTTTTGATTGTTCTGTTTTCTCTCGATACTTTCCTGTACCGATTCGTCGGTGGTCTGAATGCCGATTTCGAATTGAAACATTCCCGGTGGAACAGTTTCAAGAAATTTTAAAATATCGGGAGTGAGGATATCTCCGACGACTTCAAAATGAAACTCTGACCCGATGAACTGTGAGAGCCATTCCATAAGAGATTTCATTCGATCAGGTTTCAGGTTGAACGTACGGTCGACAAATTTTAATTTTTTAACCCCTGCATCAATCAGGTTTTTTATTTGATTGTATATTTGCTCGTCATCGAAGTAGCGCACTGTTTTATCCAATGCGGATAAGCAAAATGAGCATAGGTAAGGGCAACCGCGTGATGTTTCGAAATATACGATACGGTTTTTAAGTTGGGAATAATCTTCTTTGAGGTAGGCAGGTTTTAGATCAGGAAGATCCGACCCATAAGTTTTCCAGCGATCCAGTAACTCCTTTGATGGAACCTCTCCCTGGTCAATTATCTGGAGATATTCCAACCATTTCTTTTCTCCTTCGCCGGAAATTACAGGGCAATCTGCCGATGTTTCTGTTTCAAATGAAACCTCAGGTCCTCCGATGACAATTTTTAAATTCGGGTTTTGCTTTTGTAGTCGTTCAATAAGTTCGAAGCTTTGGCTCCGGTTCCAGATATAAATGCCAATTCCTAAAATATCCGGTTTTAGTTTTTGGATTTCTGAGGCGATCTTCCAAACGGGTTGATTGATGACAAATTCTTTGATCCAAACGTTTTTGTGTCCTGCTTCTCGGGCTGCATTCCGGAGATACCGAAGACCCAGAGATGAGTGAATAAACTTGGCGTTTAATGTGACCAGCCCTATGGAACGTTGCAATTTAAACCTCGTTGTTAAAGATTAAATGCTATTTTCGCTAAAAAAGGAGCTAATAGGAAGTGCTAATTCCAAACTGTAATAGTGTGTTTCAATGCCCTTTTGCATATCCCCGCTAGAGGGACTGGCAGTGCTTGCAGAAAAAAGTGGAACGTCCGGTTTGAAAAAGACGTGAAATTGGGTGGGTGCATTTGGGACAAGGCTGACCTTCTTTGCCATATACAGATAGGTTTACCGAATAATAGCCTTGGGACCCGCTGGGATCAAAAAAATCTCGCAAGGTGGTGCCACCGCTGGCGATACTTTTGTTTAATACGTCCCGAAGGCATCCGATCCATTTCTCCCATTGAAGCAATGTGATTTTTCCGGCTTGTTTGGTGGGACGGATTCCCGCATGAAAAAGAGATTCGCAGGCATAGATGTTGCCAACACCAGTTATCCGCTGGGAATTCATAATAAAAGACTTCATGGTTGCCCGACTTTTTCTTGCCAAAACTTTCATGGTTTTTGCAGTCATATCTACAGAAAAAGGATCGCAGCCCAGGTTGTCGATCAATGGATGCTTGCCAGATTTCGGCACCCAGGAAATACTTCCAAAACGTCTAGGATCGACAAAGTGTAAATAGGTATTTGTAGAAAATTTAAAAATCACATGGGTGTGCTTTTCCCGAGGCTCAAAAGTTTGTTGGAGAACTATCCGGCCGCTCATACCTAGATGGAGCAGCATGGAACCCTCGGGTGCTTGAAATAAAAGATACTTTCCTTTACGGGTAATGTCTGAAACTTTATGGTTGATCAATCCCTTTACCAGGGATTCCTCGGGAATAGGAAACCTGAGGGTCTTGCGGAAAAGTTTGACCTCAGAGCAAGCTTTGTTTTTAACGAGAGGTAGTAGCGCCCGACGAAGAGTTTCTACTTCAGGCAGTTCTGGCATCAGAAAAATAAGGTTTTGTAAGTCCTATGAATAATCACTTAGGAATCTTCGGTTTCTTTTTTCTCGGCGGGTTTTTTTGCAATAACCACTTTGGCGGATCGTAGTATTCTTCCATTTAAGGTATAGCCTTTGGAGTATTCCTGTATCACCGTATTTTCCTCATGTTCCTCAGATTCCTGTTGGTTTAAAACTTCATGAAGGTTGGGATCGAAAGGTTTCCCTAGAGCTTCTATAGGTTCGGCTTTCTGGTTTTTTAAAAAGGCAGTGAATTGTTTTTGTATCATCTCCACACCCTCTTTAAGACTATCAAGAGTTGCTTTTGGGACTTCCAATGCCCTTTCCAGGTTGTCTTCTATCTGTATAAGTTCTTTGAGTAGACGTTCATTTGCAAATTGAACAAAGTCTTCTTTTTCTTTGATGAGTCGTTTCTTTAAATTTTCGAGCTCGGCTTTTTCTCGAAGGAAAGTGTCCTTCTGATTTGCTAATTCCTCGTCCTTCAAACGAATTTGTTCCTCAAGCTGCTCCAAAGGACTCAGTTCTTTTGCTTCCTCAATATTCTCTTCTTCGACTGAAGTTTCTTCGCTTTCTTGATCTACGTCTACAATTTCTTCAGGTTCTGCATCATTTTGGTTGTCGTCGGTCTTTGTTGCCATAAAACTTTTTTATACTCCCTGATTTTCAGATATTAATTTCGATACCTTTTGTGCGGTATGATTGACGATTGATATGATTTTCTTATAGTCCATTCTTTTTGATCCAAATACCGCCAATGTTCCCACCTTTTCGTTGCCTAGTTGGTAGTTCTGGGCGATCAGGCTGCAGTTGCCCATTTCTTCTTGGAGGTTTTCTTGACCAATGAGAATTGTCATTCCCTCGTGATCTAAACATAAATCTAGCAAATTAATCAACTTGGTTTTTTCTTCAAGAGTTTTTAATAATTTTTTAATTTTTCCTATGTCCTCATTAAATTCAGGTTGGTCGAGAAGATTCAAGGCGCCCTGAACCAACAGTTCGTTATTGGTGTCTTCAAACAGAGCCGAAGAAAGGTCATGAGCCTTTTGCGCTAACTGATTGTAATGTTCTTTTTCGAGACGCACCCTGCTCAATAACTCCTTGCGGATCCATTTAATAGGTTTGCCGCTGAATTCATCATTCAGGTAATTGGAAATAGAAGTGAGCTGGTTCTGAGTCAAGCTTGAATCTATAGGAAGTATTTTGTTTTGCAATATTCCTTGTTCTGAGAAAAATACCGCCAGAGCCGCTTGCGGTGCGACTTTTGTAAATTCAATATGCTTGAAACAAGTGGTGGAAAACCCTGGCAGCATAACCAGCCCTGTTTGCTGAGATACTTTAGAAAGGTTGTCACAGGCACTTTCTAGAACACTCTGCAAATTATTTTGCTTTCCAGAGGGATATTCAAGGCTCTGGGCTTCTGATAAACTTTCTGCTTGCATTAGAAAGTTTTGGGGGCGTAGTAGATGGTCTACATAAAAACGATAACCTTTATCCGTTGGAATTCGACCTGCAGAGGTATGCGGTTGGCTTAAGAATCCACTGTCTTCCAAATCAGACATCGCATTTCTGATGGTAGCCGAACTTAAATGTTGGGGATGATTTTTTGCGATAGTTCTGGAGCCGACAGGCTCGGCAGTTTCAATGTATTTATCGATGATTGCAAGCAGAACCGATTTACTTCGTTCATCAAGATTGAGTGAATTCATAATGGTTAATTTAAAATTAAGTTAATACTTTTATCTAAAGTAGCAATCGAGAATTTTAATGTCAATATTAACGAGACCTGGTTTGAGCCTCGTTTCCATTTATTGACGTATATTGAGTTTAGCTAGAATTGGGGGAAGCGGTAAGATCTGGTTTTTTCTCCACAATCTGTGTTCCAATGCCATCTTCGGTAAAAATTTCTAGTAATAAGGCATGTTGAACTCGCCCATCGACGATATGAGTTTTATGTACCCCGGCCTTTAATGCATCCAGACAACAACTTACCTTTGGTAACATTCCGTCTTTGATGACTTTTTCTTTGATCATTTTTGTGACTTCTTTTTTGGTAAGTCCCGATTGAAGTTTGCCAGTTTTATTTTTCACCCCTTCGGTGTCCGTCATCAGAATAAGTTTTTCAGCTTTTAATGCAGAGGCAATTTTGGAGGCGACAAAATCAGCGTTGATATTTAAAGTCGTTCCATCTTTCCCTTTGCCAAGTGGGGCGATGACCGGGACGAATTCATTTTTATCGAGAGTTTTAAGAATTCGTGGGTTCACCTGAGTGATTTCGCCTACCAGTCCAAGATCAATGATTTCGGGGCGGTTTGTTTCAGCTGATTGTTTTTTACCTTTTTTATGACGCTTCGCCATTATCAGATCGCCGTCTTTTCCCGTAATTCCTACTGCATTACCACCATGACGATTGATAAGAGAGACGATTTCTTTATTTATCTTTCCGCCAAGAACCATTTCCACCACGTCAATGGTTTCCTTGTTGGTGACGCGTTGGCCTTCGAAGAATTGCGACTTTATACCGAGTGCTTTGAGGGTTTTGTCGATTTGAGGCCCTCCACCATGAATGATCACCGGATTGATACCGATGTATTTCATCATCACAATATCTAAGGCAAAATTATCCTTAAGTGTTTCTGAAACCATGGCATTTCCTCCGTATTTAATAACGAAAGTTTTACCATAGAAGTTTTTGATGAAAGGTAGAGCCTCCAACAAAATTTCGGCTTTTTGAATAAGTTTTTTCACGATAAAAATTAAAGGATGTATCGGCTCAAATCTTCGTCTTGAATTATGTCTTTTAATTTTTCGCGAATATAAGAGGCATCAATTGTGATATTTTTATTTTCAAGGTCTGGAGCATCGAACGAAATATCTTCCAGGAATTTCTCCATAATAGTTTGTAGGCGACGTGCTCCAATATTTTCGGTTCGAAGATTGACTTGGGCCGACATTTCTGCAATCTGATCGATTGCATCTTCTTGGAAAGTCAAATGTACATCTTCAGCTTTTAACAGAGCTATGTATTGCTTGACCAGAGCATTTTTGGGTTCAGTCAAAATTTGAACAAAATCTTCTTTCGTGAGGGAGTCGAGTTCTACACGAATGGGGAAACGTCCTTGAAACTCTGGAATCAAGTCAGAAGGTTTGGATGAATGGAACGCTCCGGCAGAAACAAAAAGAATGTGGTCTGTTTTGACAATTCCGTACTTGGTATTTATTGAAGAGCCTTCTACAATAGGTAAAAGATCTCGCTGAACCCCTTCACGAGATACATCCGGTCCGCTTCCACCTTGACTCGAACGGCTGGTGATTTTATCTATTTCGTCAATAAAAATAATTCCATTTTGTTCGACACGGTTTAAGCCTTCTTGTATCACTGAATCTTCATCTAATAACTTTTCTGCTTCTTCCTGGCAAAGTGTCTTAAAAGCCTCGGGCACCTTGAGCTTGCGTTTTTTTGTTTTGTTTGGCATTAGAGAGCCGAGCATATCTTTTAAATTGTTTCCCATTTCTTCCATCCCCGCACCGGATACAACATCTATCATTGCAGGGCGCTTCTCCGCCAAATCGACCTCAACCTCCCGGTCATCAAGACTTCCGTCTTTAAGCATTTGTTTGAACTTTTCTCGAGTTTGATCGTAATGCAATTTGCCGTTAGGATCAGAATTGAATCCTGTTTTTCCGGAATGTCCGGGAGGGGGAGGTAATAGCAAATCAAGTAACCGTTCGATTGCCTGTTCACGGGCTTTTTCCCTGACCTCTACTTGCATTTCTTCTTTAACCATAGTTTTGCTAAGCTCGACCAGATCCCGAACCATGGATTCGACATCTCGACCTACATATCCCACTTCAGTATATTTGGAAGCTTCCACCTTGATGAAGGGCGATTTTGCGAGTTTGGCGAGCCGCCGGGCTATTTCAGTTTTTCCAACACCTGTCGGACCGATCATGAGGATGTTTTTTGGGCCAACTTCATCTCGCAATGACTCCGGAAGTTGTTGTCTTCGCCAACGGTTCCTCAAAGCAATTGCAACAGCGCGTTTAGCATTGTTTTGCCCTACTATAAATTTATCTAGTTCCGCTACAATTTGCTTCGGAGTTAAAGAAGCCGTGGCCTGTCCATGCGGGTCTTTGGATTTTTTTTGAACCTGAGGCATTGACATTTCGTTCATGGACTACAGTTCCTCAATCGTGAGGTTCGAGTTGGTATAAATACAAATGGTCTCTGTAATTTTCATTGCTTCTTCAACAATTTCACGAGCAGAGAGATTGCTGTGGGTGACCAAAGCTTTGGCGGCAGAAAGGGCAAACATTCCTCCTGAGCCTATAGCTAATATCCCATCGTCAGGTTCGATTACATCTCCCGTCCCCGATAATAGAAGGAATTGGTCTTTATTGGCCACGATGAGCATTGCTTCAAGTCGGCGTAGCATTTTATCTGTTCTCCAGTCTTTGGCCATCTCGACTGCAGATCTGTAGAGGTTCCCTTGAAACTTCTCTAATTTTTCTTCAAAGCGACCAAATAGGGAAAATGCATCCGCGGTTGAACCAGCAAATCCTCCAACGACTTTATCATTAAATATTCGCCTTACTTTACAGGCGGTGTGTTTCATTACCGTATTGCCAAGACTCACCTGACCATCCCCGCCGATAACGATTTTGCCCTTATGACGGACAGCTAATATTGTAGTTGCATGCATCATATTGAGTATTGTACTTGTAACTCAGAAAAAATAAAAATTTTATTCGAAGGAGATTATTCTTTTGCGCGTGGATGTGCCTGGTCATACGTTTCTACTAGTTTATCAATTGTTAGGTGTGTGTATTTTTGTGTGGTGGAAAGGCTTGCGTGACCCAGTAATTCCTGAATGGACCGAAGGTCCGCTCCGCCTTCTAGCAAATGGGTGGCAAAGGAGTGGCGGATTGAATGAGGAGAAACTTTCTCAGGGAAATTTCCTGTTGTGACGTACTTTTCAATGACTTTCCTAACTCCTCGGGTGGAAATATCTTTGCCTCGGTAATTTAAAAATAAAAATTCGGTATTTATTTTGGCGGAGCTTAATTTTTCTGTTCGGGCTTTTATATATTTTACCAGTGCTTCACTACATTTTCGTCCAAAAGGAAGAAGCCTTTCTTTCCCCCCTTTCCCAAGCACTTTAACAATTTGTGTTGCATGGTTCAGGTCTTCAGTTTTTATTGATACCAACTCGCTGACTCTTATTCCGGTGCTGTAAAATAACTCCAGCATGGCTCGGTCACGAAGGGCTAGAAAACTATCTCCTTTAGGCAAGTCAATCAGGCGAAACATTTCATCAATAGAAAGAAAGGACGGTAATTTGTTTTCCGTTTTAGGCGCAAGAACGGTTTTCACAACATTATTTTTTAAATGACCTTCGCGACACAGAAAACGGAAAAATGAACTTAGAGTGGAAAGCTTTCTACGCATAGTAGAAGCAGAAAACTTTTTATCATATAGAAATGCCAGAAAGGAACGGATGGCTAACCGGTCTATGGAATCTATTTTAAAGTCAGAGAACTCTCCTGCATGCCCTGACTTTTTTAGAAATTCCTTAAACTGCGAAATATCATTGAGATAACTTTCAATTGTGTGAGGCGATGCATTTTTCTCTGCCACCAAATAACTCGTGAATTCCTTGATGTAATATTCCACAAATAACCCCTTATTTATCAATGTTACAAAGGTAATTCAATGTTATGCAGAAGTCAAGGCCGAGGCCCCGCTATTACTATTTGAATCTATCGGATATTGAGTTCATAATTATCTGGATTCTTTTTTTGAAAACTCCATCTAATATTAAAATGACATAAATCTAGGGAAAGTTATGGCTGATTCCAATAATCAAGAGGATTTCCGAAAAATATCAGAGACTCAACAACGTCTTGATATTTTGATAGAGCATGTAGAATCTCGAAAAGAAGCTCTTGAGGAAGAAATCCAGGAGCATCTACATGAATCCTTGGCAAATGCGCGAGATTCTATGGAACTGATTCAGGAGAACATTGCGCCCAAGGTGGAGAAAGCGATCCACACCAAGATGGAAGAAATTGATCGGAAAATGCGACGATTGAACGAAGACAGCTTGGAAGCGGTTCGAGAAGAGCTGGAAAAAGCCACACCGGAAATTTCCGAAACAATCCTCGCCGACCTTGATAAATTGGTGGCAGAAAATACCCGGTTTGTAAAAATGGAAATACTCAATGAAGTTAAAGAAGAACTCAAAAAAACGATCCAGGCCTCATTAACACCTGTTGAAGAAAAACTGGATCGCGAACTACCTACCGCAAAAACCTTTTCAATCCTTTCTATAGGTCTGGCTACGTTGGCACTATTCGGAGTGGTCTGGCTATTAATTCGTTAGTCTCTTAGGTTATCAACCAAAAGAGGAAGAAGAAGAGAATACCGGAGAGGATGACCTGCCATATAAAACTAAACCCAGGACCTGTGAACAATATCAGGAACGATGCTGCACAAAGAATTATAAATGCAATTATAAGTCGTGTTCTTTGTTTTAAAATTGGTTCAGGCTCTTGATCCATATAATTTTTACCGTAAATAGAAACGGGTTCTTAAAAAAATAGTTTTTTAATATCTTCTATGGCAAGAATTTCTTCGGCTTCCTGTAAAACATTAGAAAAATCCAAATCCAGATTCGATAATCCCTGATCTAGTGGACCCAACTGCGGTGAAGAATCGAAATAGTTTCGAATATCTTTTAGCGAGAATGTGTTCTTGATGCCGACAACGAACTCTTTTAGAAAAAGTTCATAATGTTTAACTTGCTCTAGTGGTATGCTGTAATGTTCCTGAATGGTTAGGGCATAACTCATTTTTAGAGAGCGTCCCCCTTTATCCAAGGGGTGATCGTTAGAAGTCTCTTCGCTCGGGTATAGAAATTGGAGTTTTTTTTGCGCTTTTTTGAGTTGTAGAAAACTCCTTCTAAATTTTTCCCCAATCAGGTAAGACAGCCCATTCTGTATGCCATTCACTTTGGAAATCTTTAATGCTTCCTCGCAATACTCTTGAATTTGTTCGTTTTCCATAATTTGGGTAATTCATGATAATAAAGGGCTATTATTCTTGTAATTGGCTAAGAAGTAAACCCATTTGTGAAAGTTAGTGGGATTGCGGGATTTTTCCGTAAATACGGGCACATAGATAAGCTAGATAACGGGTCAACGCATGAATAAAGGGTTCGTTCCCCGTTATCGGCTGAATGTGGATAAAACGCATACCTACGTCAATAGCTCCTCCATCGGTAATATAGTTGTCGCCGATCATACAAATTTTAAAAGGATCGTTCAATCCGAGAAACTCTTTCATGGCGATTTCGAACCCAGCACGATCCGGTTTAGGTGGCACATTTTTTACAACTTTGACGCCGAGCTTTTCAAGAGGTTGGAACCGATCTTCTGCAGCGTTTGTATAAATTGCCACTTTTAATCCCTGTTGTAGCATTTTTTGTATGTGAGCCAATATAGATGCATCGATATCGCGTGTATGATGTGGACCCATTGTGCCATCCGCATCTATCAAAACTCCTTTTATTCCATCCTGTAAGAGAGTATTTAATGGAACTTCATCGAAGTGTTTTACCGCGAGATATGTTGATAACCGTGAAGGTTGGAAGGGAAGAGAAAGAAAGCGCGAGACTTTAGCCCAGGTGAGACTTTCGCGCTCAGAGGAAGTAATAGAATGGTTTGTTGGAGTCATTTAAAATTTTTATAAAAAACTATTGATAGGTTTAAGCTTTTCAACCATTATGTTTTTCAAAACGTCCCAGGGAGCATTGTAAAGGTCGAAAAATAGAGGTCGAAAACCTTGCTGAAATTAACTAGATACCAGAACATTTTATCAGTTATCGGTTGTCCTGTTCATTTAAAACCTCTCATTCTCTTTTTTATTGTTCTGATTGTTTGGTCATTTGCTCGTGGAGCAAATGCTACAACAGCAGAAGAGTGGTATTCGCAGGCGTTTGAACAGTCTCTCAATGCTCAGTATACCAAGGCAATTCAATCTTACAGACAGGCACTCCGATTAAAAAAGAATTGGGCTAACGCCCACCATGGATTGGCTGTTATGTATTTCAAACTTAAAGATGGGGTAAAAGCTGCCCATCATTTACGTCTTGCTAAAAAGTTTTACTCGCAGGATGACAAAATCAATCTTGCCATTACCCAGAGGAACCTTGAAAAAACCTATGCCATGTTTGATCTGAATTCGGATGAGTTTGAGGACTTGGAAACTCTTCACCCCTTAGTGCAGAAGGTGACCTGGACTCGCATTGGAAATGGTTTTCTGTTCGGAGAAAAAGGTTACTTATTTACCTTGTTACATAACCTCGGCAAAGCGGATGAGGTGCGAGTCCGATTTATCAATCAGTCTGTCTATGAAGCAAAAGTAGTAAAGCGTTATATTATCTATGATCTGGCTCTCTTAAAGCTAGACTTGAAATCTCCTCCGCCAGGGTTGGTGTTTGGGGATTCCTCAGTCCTTCAGGCGCAAGACTCGGTCCAGTTTATCGACGTAAAAAACAGAGTATTAACGGGGAAATTGGAGGCATTGCGCGCCATTATGAACGACAAGAATATTTTTGAGCTTGAGCTTCATAAGAAAAGTGTTGAAGGAATGCCATTATTGAACGATGGAAATCAGGCTGTAGGTATCGTTCTTTCATCTTCAGAGATCAGTAAAAATTTTCAGGCTGCAGGAATGGCCCCGCAGGGAGAAATTGCTTTGAAGTCCTCTTATCTACAGCGGGTATTTTCTCTATATATAAGTTCGCTGGAAGGCCCTAAGAAAAGAGGGAGTCAATCTGTAAAGAAAGAGATGAAATCAGGTGACCTCATTTCATCTCTTGCGGTCATAGAGATTCAAAAATAGGAACTCAGAGGCTAAAATGAGCAATAGCTCAACCAAAACTCTTTCAACTTTAGTGCTTTTTATAGCAGGACTCCTTTTATGTAATCCATTCATAGCAAATGCTTTTAAGATAAATTTACAACTGACTGGCGATGTTAACTTCCCGGGAATTTTAAAAGTGAATGCAGGGATGGATAAAAAATTCGACCGATTATGTTTTTTAGGGCAGGACGCACTAGGGATGATTGATTTGTCTTTTTTGGAGACTTTGGCTGAAAATGGGATTCCTGAAGGGGGTTACCAGGTTGCCCATGCTTTTCCAGATGAGAGATGGCCGGTTCGTTCATTCAGTCCCAATGGTGCATTAAGGTTTTCTCCTTTACCGGAATTGCAGTCAGCTGTTTTTAAAAACTTAGGAAAAAGCGGTTTAGCAATTCACGCAAAAGATTTTTTCCCGTTGGCCGAAAAATTGACTCAGAATCCCAAAATGATTTTGTTTTTTAACGACCAACTTTTCGAAAAATTAATGGAGCGGTGGGGAACCCTTAGAGTCTCAAACTGGGACATGGGCCGCTTTCAGGATTTTTATAAAAGAAATACCCAATCCATTGACCAATGGAAAGTGCGTGTGGAACAGGTTCCTCTGGAGACTGTGAAATCAATTTGTGAACCCCTCAAAGTACAACGTAAACCAGGTGCTGAACCGGAATAAATTCTATTTTCAGGCAGCAAATTTGTTTTTTAGTTTTTACTATAGGAGGCCAAATATAAATATATTTCCTTTTTTCGGCTGGCTTTGAGCAGAAATCATCCCTCCGTGGTTTGAGGCTATTTTTTCACAGTTATTCTTTCTTCCCAGTTCTCATTTATTATCTAACAGGATATTATTGACAAAAGGATGAAATATCATAGAATACAGGCCTCGTTTTACGCTTAACCCTTATAAAAAATTATATTTATGCCGATTAGACCCTAGTAGGGTCTACTTGGCTATTGAACTACTAGAACCTCATTTTCATTTCATTTTTTTAATCTTGGAGGGCAGGAAAATAAAATGCAGATAACTGGCATGCTTTGGGGAAGAAAATTATTGGACCTGGTGGAATTCCCCCACTCTGAAGTTCGGGGTCCAGAACTGAGTGTCGATGAAATTAAAGATATGATCAAACGACACGGTCAAGTTTTCATTAAACCCTTATTTAAAGGTGGTGTTGGTAAAAAAGGAAAATCTGGCCTGTTAGGCCGGGTTGATAATATAACCGATGCCTTGAAAGAAAAAGAACGCCTTTATTTTTGTGAACATGTTGACGGTTTCAACAAAGTGAAATCAGACGGTGTGACATATGAAGGTGCGGTTCCTGCCGATTATGAAGTGTATTTTTCAATTACGGAAAGCACGGAACATCGTTCCCCTGTGATGACGGTCACACATCATGGGGGTGTAGATATTGAAGAGTTAGATTCTGACAAACTTGCAGTGGTTCCATTTGACCCATTGACAGGTTTAAAGGCATTTCATGTGTCGAATGCATTGATGGATTTAGGAGCTCCCCCTGAAGTGATAAGCCCCTTAGTTCAGAATTTACCCAAACTTTGGGATTTGTATAACAACTATGGAATGTTGATGGTTGAGCTCAATCCCATTCGTATGCAACCGGGTAAAGGCGGACGCTTGGCTCCTATTGCCTGTGATTTTAAATGTGCCTTTGATCAGGATGATCCCGCCTGGAAAAGACTGCATTTGCCTGAACATCTTTTTGCATCTGATTACTCTGAATTTGAACAGGAAATCAATCAGCTTCGTACTTACCAAGGTCAGAGTGATGTTTTTGTTATGAATGATGAAGGGACTATCACCGCACCGACTTTTGGTGGTGGTGCAAATGCAATGGTTACGGAATTGCTGGGAGAGGATGCAACCATATCCTCGGATTTTGGTGGTAATCCTCCTTATGAAAAGATGAATGATATTTCTAAAATTAGTTTCAAATATTGGTTGCCGCAGTCGAATGTCCTATTTATTATCGGTGGTAAAGCCAACAATACGGATATTTATGAAACATTTCGTGCTATGGGGGATGGATTGCGTGAGTTTTTCCAAACGCATGGTCCGATCCCACTTTTTGTTGTTGTAGGTCGAGGAGGTCCTAACGTGATTCGTGGAATGAATTATCTTCGCGATGTTCTGGATTCTCTTGGATTGCCTTACCGTTTCTTTGGACATGATAGTGCAATGTCTGAGGTTATCAATTATGCCCTCAAAGTAAATGAGTGGATGAAAAGTGGTGGCAAGGACCAAATAAAAGCTAAATTAAAAATTTAACCTATCGTAACCGTTGGAGGTTTGAATGCATAAGCAAGGTGTAGGGGACTTCCCCTTTTATTGTGGCATTAACTCGTTGTCTGAATTAGCAACTAAAGATGATAGATGCGTAGTTTTGAATATTCTTGGTAAAGAAAGCTCAGGTGTTACCCCGGTTAGCCATGACTACTCAGGAGGGAATATTGTTTTTGGCACCGGTCCGGGAAAATCCGGCAAGAGTCTGACAACGAAGTCCGGTAAAATCCCAGTTTATAACTCTATTAAAGAGGGTATGGAGGCGGGGCATAAATTCAACACCGTTGTAATCTATCTTCCCCCTTCGGGTGTGAAAGATGGGCTCGCCGAAGCCGTACGTGACAACCCGGACCTCACTAAGGCCATTATCCTTACTGAAAAAGTTTCGGTTAAAGATTCTAGAATCATGAGGGCAATTTGTCAGGCGAATAACGTTGATCTTTTTGGTGGCAATTGTCTTGGGTTGGCTGATGCCTGGAATCACGTCCGACTGGGTGGAGCTCTGGGCGGAAACGCTCCTGAAGAATCACTCATTAAGGGTTCGGTTGCTTTGTTTTCCAACTCCGGCAACTTCACCACGACGATAGCCGTTTATCTTTCCACTGCAGGGTGGGGGACAACGACATCTGTTTCCAGCGGCAAAGACGTCTATATTCAGTACAGTGCAAAAGAATTTCTTTATGCGTTAGATAACGACGATCGTTCAAAAGCCGCCGTACTATACAGTGAACCAGGCGGATACTATGAGTATGGGCTGAAGTCTGACAAGCCTATCATCGCTTGTGTTGTTGGGCGTTGGAAAGCACGATTGACTAAAGCTTGCGGCCATGCTGGATCTTTGTCGGGGTCTGGAGACGATGCTCTTGCTAAAGAACAATGGTTTATGGATTATTTTGGAGTCGACGGAGTTTATACGCCAGAAAAACCAATCTTCTCGAAAAAGGGTGCCTTGGTTACCAACATTGCATATATTCCGGAAGCTTTGACCAAAGTCATGGAACTTAACAATTCTAAGCCGGATTTCGAGCCACGCGGCAGCCTTGATTTAAAGCCGTGGTTTGGCAATAACCAGGGTTTATCTCTACCTTCTGATCTGGATCTTTCTATTGTTGAAGCAGCCAATCCCTACAATGAACAGATCGAAGCTTTGGATAAAATGATAGGTGCCCAGCATCGACGCGAAACCTTGAAAGATGCGAGTGGTGCTTCGATGATGGATCCAAAAACTCAGGTGTCGAAAATTCACAACACTTCAATTCTTGATGCCTCTATGGCAACCTTTGAAGCTAATCTAGTGTTCGCGCTTACACGGCAATACACTTGCGAATATGGTGAGAAGATCGCAAACATCGTCTTGAATATGTATGTGAATCAGTACAATCAGCCTACGATGGCAGCGGCTCAAGCGGCACGAGATAACGGCAATTCTCCGAATACGGTGGTCTCCTCTGCGGTAGCGATTGTTGGGAAGAAAATGGTGCAAAAGGCAATGGATGCTTCAAGTGCACTATTAGAGTTGTTTCAGTACACTAAACTCGACGGCCCAAAAGAGACATTCGATTATGCTGCCCAATTAAAAGAAGCAGATAAATTTAAGGGTGCACTTTTAGCCGATGGCGAAGACCCTTGCGCTAGCAAATTAGCGGAATATCTAAATAAAGCCGGCGACTCCGTGTTTATTAAGTTTGTGCAAGACTTTGCAGCTGCTAACGGTGGAAAACTTTCTACCGATGCATTATTCGGTGCCGTTTGGGTTACTTTGGGTTGGGAAGCGTTGAGAGGCAAAAAGATTTCCAAAGGCACGCTGATACGTCTTCCTTGGTATTCTCGCATCTATAGCACCATCGTTGGGGTTTCTGCTCCTTCCTCACGACACACGGAAGATAGTGTTGCCGGAGTTAAGCTAGAAGAGTTAATTCCTAACTATAGCTTTACAAAGACAGCGTTTGTTACTTTGTTGGGTCGTCAGCCTTCTGAGTCGGAGCTTTATGAGTTTCAGGTTCTACTCGGCCTTATCATCACTAACGGACCGGGCACTATCTCTGCTCAAGGCGCTAAAGGTGCTGTCAGTGCAGATGGCCCCGAACAGCCTCAGCGAGTACAACTGAATAAAGGTTTTATCGGTTTTCTCACGCATACCGGGTTTGCCCATGGTGGAAATGGATTTGAAGCGGCAGCATTTCTTATGGAAAACTTCAAAGGTAAAGGGTTGAAAGACCCTTCTGATACCAATCATGGTCTGGATCTCGATGCTATGGCTCTAAAGGTTGCGAAGGAATATGCTGACTATAAAAAGAAACAAAAAGCAATCGGTAACCTAGATTATGCCAAGTTGCCTTGTGTGAATCATCCCATATTCAAGGGCAAAGATGTGAATTACGACCCACGCGAAGTTTTCGTTAATGGCCTATTCAAGGAAAAAGGTATTAGTAACGTTTTCTTGGATTTTTATCATAGTCTCGTTCAGGGGTTGTTCGATGCGAAAGTTAGTAAGAATGTTTATTGTGTAAACATCGATGCAGTTATCGCCGTTATCCTTCTAAAAATTGTCTGGACAGATTTCAACGATGGTAAGATGAAAGAGGAAGACATCGAGTCTGCTAGTTTCGCAACCTTTCTGTTTGGTAGAATGATTGGTTGTGCGGCTGAAATCGATGATCATACCTCACGCGGCAAAAATATGGATACCCGAACCCCGGCGAGCAAATGTTCCTATGTAGGCTAACCGGACTACGCTTGATGGGAACCGGACAGATCAATAAATCAGGTTTAATATGGAAGTTTGAAAGGGCCTTTACTCTTTAGAGTAAGGGCCTTTTGTATTTTTACCAGCCTTTGTTCTTAGAACAAAGAAAAACTAAGTTAATTCTTACCAGAGGTGTTTTGTGCAATGTCAGGAAGGTTTGTTGAAAGCCCCTTATCATTATTCACTGATTCAAAAATATATTTTTGACGATTTACCCTTGATCGCCATGAATGTGGCTCGTATTGGTGCTCAGACGCCAGGAATAGCTTATGAAATCGCTGATGGCGAAAAGCATTTCGTGACGATTGGGTTTGGTCCCATGAACTGGTTACTCATTACGCCGGATGTCCCAGCATCAGGTGGATTTAGTGTGTTCGACGAAATAGCTGTAGGGGATGAAGAAATGCCCGAGTCTGAAGGAGATATGTTGCTATATTTTTCATCCGGACATCCGAAGCTAAACCGTGAGTTAGCAAAAAGGGTTCAAGAACTATTTGGCGATAAAGCCGAGTTGATTGAGGATGTTGAAGTCGAGGGTGGTGAGCATTCCAACCTTGCAGAAGTAAAGAAGCAGGTCTTGATCGAAGACCGCAATTTCCTCGATCAGGCACAAAGTAGCTTTTTAAGCACGCATCGATTTTCTTCCATGGATGAAACGACTACCGATCTGCCGCAGCACCGTTATAATTATAAAACGGATAATGAGTCCGGCGACTATGTTTTGACCTTTGATAAAAACCCGTCAACACTGGAAGAACATAGCGAATCCTTAACTCAACCTGCAAAATCCCGTGGCCTGTTTTTTATCCCGTCTCTGGAATTATTGACTAGTTTGAGAATGGGAGGCATTCGCATGGGTTCTCTCGCTATCAACGCCCGTTGGAAAGGATACTGACGTGATTGGTAACAGGTAGTTAAAAATAATAATTTTAGCTCTAGGAGTTAAATTTTATGAAAAGAATATTCGTATTTACTGTCATTGCTTTATTAGCTTTATTAAGTTTAGTGGCTTTGGCAAATGCAGGGGTGCAAACGAAAGAGATTGAATACAGCCATAATGGTGTAAAACTAACTGGTTACTTGGCTTTTAACGACTCCAAAGTAGGCAAACGCCCTGGTATTCTGGTGGTGCATGAGTGGTGGGGCCATAATGACCATGCCCGCAATCGCGCTATAATGCTGGCTAAATCCGGATATACTGCATTAGCCTTGGATATGTATGGGGATGGAAAACTGGCGAATCACCCAAAGAAAGCTGGTGAACTTATGAATCTAACTTTTAGTAATTGGTTGGATTCTCAAGAGCGATACAATAAGGCGTTGGAAGTTTTGAAGGCTCATAAAACAGTTGATGCCGCTCGCATCGGTTCTATTGGGTTTTGTTTTGGCGGTGCGGTCTCAATCAAAATGGCTAGAGGCGGTGCAGACTTAAAAGGGATAGTTGCTTTTCACAGCGCATTACCTGTCGAACCTGCGATAACTAAGAACTCCATGAAGTCAGCAGTTCTTGTTATTAATGGGTCTGAGGATGATTTTTTGAAGCCTGAAGCGGTTGCTTCTTTCTCGCAAGATATGTTCAAGGGGAATGTCGACTTTACCTATATGAGCCTGAAGGGGGTTAAGCACAGTTTCACCAATCCTCAGGCCGATGAGTTTAGCGAAAAATTTAATATCGCGGCTCTTCAATACAACAAAAAGGCGGATGAACAATCCTGGATATTTATGCTTAACTTTTTTAAACGCGTATTTAATTAGTTAGGCAAATTAGAAAAATTAATAACATTTTTATAATTTGGCAATCATTATAACCGTTTGAAAGCTAGTAATGATTTTATTTGACGGGTACTGCCCGTGCGCTTGGAGCGGTGTGCCTACTATAGATGTGGTCTGCGATGGCATCTAAATATGCGATGTATTTTGGCTCTGGAAATTCGGCTTTTCTAAGGTGTGATTTTGCCCGGTCGATGTAGTAGCGGGCAAAGTTAAGCGTGTAGTCTATAGACTTATGTTTGTGCATATGCTTGACGATATATTGTACTTCGTCAGGTCCGATGTTCTCGTTTTTAATGAATCCTTCGATTTCTTTTTTTAGTTCGCAGTCGGCGTTATGATAAAGGTGATGCAGTGGAAGTGTTACATGACCTTCCTTGAAATCGGTTCCAGTCGGTTTGCCTAACACCTTTTCATCGGCATCGTAGTCCAGTGCATCGTCCATTAACTGAAATGCCATGCCAAAGTCATCTCCAAAAGAAATGATTGCGGTTTCTTGCTGTTCTGTGGCGCCAGCTAGCAGTCCACCTAACCTCGCGCTTACTGAAAGAATGGACGCGGTTTTACGGTATATTACATCAAGGATATGTTTTTCAGTTACATTGATCTTGCGGGCTTCAGCATATTCAAGGATGCCTCCTTCGACCAGAATTTTTGTGGCTTCTGTGATGGCTTGGATGATTTTTCTTTCACAGTCATCTGCTAGGATGAGAATAGCACGTGAGATTAAAAAGTCGCCAACTAGTATGCTGGCATCGGAGCCCCATTTTGCGTTGACGGTCTCTTTGCCACGTCTTACTGTAGTTTCATCTACTACATCATCGTGTAAAAGGGTTGCTGCATGAAGGTATTCGACAACGCAGCCATGTTTGACAACAGTTTCATCTGCATCGCGACCACATAGTTTGGCTGTCAGAAGGGTCAGCATGGGGCGAATGCGTTTGCCGCCACAGCTCATTAAATAGGAACTGATTCCAGGAATAAGTGGAATGTCAGATTTATAGTTTTCGTTAATGGCTTGTTCAACTTTGGAGAGGTCGTTTGCTAAGCCCTGTGTAACGTCTATGAAATCCATATCTACTCTTGTTGGATGCACTTATAGTGAAGGCGCCGATTTTATGATGCTACAATAATACAATCTATTTAACCTTAAAACTTTATATGCTTACTTAAGTTTTAGACCCTGTCCGGCGCGAAACTTATTCTCTCAGTTACCAGGTTGTTTTTATGCTCGGTATTAATTCGAAAGTCCCTAGTTTTATGAGAAATTTTGGAGTTTGTCAAGGTATTTGTAGCTTGTTTGAGATTGCGATATGATTGGAATTTAATGCTTTAAATTACACTTAGGATGTTGAGCTTTAGGGCCGAAAACTCCTGTTTTAAAACCTGAAACCCAAGCTTAATCAGGTAAATTTTATTTAAGAAATATTTAGAGTATGAGCCCACCTTTGGTTTCGGTAATTATTCCAACTTTTAACAGAGCCTACTGTGTTGCTGAAAGCATTCGCTCCGTTTTAGCGCAGAGTGAATTGGAAATAATTGTTGTAAATGACGGTTCTACGGATGAAACAGTTAAAGAACTTGCAAGTTTTCCTACCATTCAGGTAATAAATTTAGCTGAGAATCATGGAGTTTCTTATGCCAGAAATAAGGGTCTTGAGCAGGCACGGGGATCATTGATTTGCTTTTTGGACTCAGATGATTTATGGGAAGAGGGCAAAATAAAAGCTCAAGTCCAATGGATGCAGGGCCACCCAGAGTGTAAGGCAGTCTATACAGATGAGTTATGGATTCGTAATGGAGTTCGTGTTAATCCCATGAACAAGCATCAGAAATTTTCCGGAGATATTTTTAGGCAATGTTTACCTTTATGTATAGTGAGTCCATCTTCAGTTATGTTACGTAAATCGGTTTTGGATGAAGTGGGTGGGTTTGATGAGTTAATGTCTGTATGTGAGGATTATGATCTTTGGTTGAGAATTGCAGTGCGCTACCCTTTTAAGTTTTTAAGAGAAAAATTGATTGTTAAGCGTGGCGGACATGAAGATCAGTTGTCGCGGAAATACTGGGGAATGGATCGATGGCGAATTTATGCTCTTGACAAGCTTTTACGTGGTGACGATTTAAACATGCAGCAGCGGGAGTGGGTTACCGAAATGCTGATTAAAAAAAGCAGTATTTTGATTCAGGGTTTTGAAAAAAGAGGTAAAACTGAAGAAGCTAGGGTTTATAAGAATCTTGTGTTTCATTATTCAAAGAAGGTCGATTCGGCAACTTCAAAATTATGATGAGAAAGTTGATTTATATAGTGGCGTTTGTCTTCTTGGGTCTTCAGGGTTTTACTGATGCAGATTCTAAGACGGAAGGGATTTTGCAAAAGCTTCGTGAAGACTGTCAGGTATTATTAATAGAAACTTATAAAAACGAGAATTCCTTTGTGCGAGCAGCTGTGATGCGTGCGGCGGGGGAGTCTCATGATCCTAAACTGATCCCTCTCCTTAATAGAGGGATTCGTGATTATTATCCTACAGCGCGATTGTTTGCTTTGCAGGGATTAAAAGAAATCTCATCCACAGCTGCCCTTGCTGCAGCTCGCAAGCTCACAGAAGATCCGGACATATGGGTACGGAGTTCTGCGGTGGAAATGTTAGGGGATGAAGGTGGCTTAGAAATGGTGGAAGAAATCCGCGGCTATCTTAAATCGTATGATGTGCCGATGAAGTTGGCGGCTTCTGCGGGACTGGTCAAACTTGGGGAAATTGAATATATAGAAGAAGTGTTGAACCCATTGACGCATCCGATTCCTGATCGGCGCTATCAGGCTATCGGGCATCTTGGCAAGATAGGGGGTAAGAAAGTATTACCTCATTTGATTAAATTATTCGATCATTCTGAGCCAGAGATGATTTATTATAGCTTAAAAGCCTTAGAAGGTAAGGCAACTCCGGAAATGTTACCGAAACTGAGAGAACTGGTAAAACATTCCAACTCTTCTATTCGCCAGGCGGCCGCCATGGCCATGGGTAATTTAAACAACGCAGAAGCTGATTTAATTCCACTATGCGCGGATGAAGATGGCTTGACTAAACTATCTGCAGCGGTAGCGCTATATCGGATCGGCTCTGACGCTTGCCAAGTGGTATTTGAGGAGTTGTTGAGCCATCAAGACTTTAAGGTGCGGAGCTCGATGGCCCGAGTATTGGGGAAGACAGCCATCCCCAAAAGGTTGCAGATATTGACAACGGCATTGCGAGACTCTCATTCCCGTGTTCGTACGGCAGCGGTAAGAGGTGTGGGAATGATGGGTGGCCCCGAAGCATTTCCTTTATTAGTGAAAATGTTAGAAGATCGGAAAGAAGCTATCCGCGCCTATGCGGCGGGAAACCTAATCCGCTTGCTGGAATGATTATCCCAAGCGGACTTCTCCGGAATCGAAAGCTGTTTCTTCTCCTGCTTCATTGGCAATGACCAGTCTTCCTAGATTATCTAATCGAATGGCTTTCCCCGTAATGCTTTGACTGCTCTTTTTGAGGGTAATGGTTTTTCCGAATAGATCGGTATGACGAGTCCAATTTTTAATGAGCATTTCCACCGTATATTTTTTTAGTTCACTATACTGAAAATCCAATTGGGTTATTAACTGTTTGATTAATGCTGTGCGGTTTATTTCCTCCCCAGTTTCTAGCTTAAGTGAAGTAGCGATTTCTTTGATGTCGATGGGGAATTCAGTCTGGTTAACATTGATGCCGATGCCAATAATTACCGCAGGAATTTTTACGGGATAGTATTCACATAAAACACCGGCAATTTTTTTTCCATTAAGTAGAAGATCATTAGGCCATTTCAGTCGGACGCGGTTCGAAGTAAACTTATTTACCGCTATAGCAGTTGCAAGGCCTGCCATTAACGTAAGAATTGGCAATTGTTCGGGAGGAAGATTGGGTCTAATCAAAGTCGAGATATATACTCCAGTTCCAGGAGCTGAATACCAGGTTCTTCCCAATCGGCCTTTTCCGCCTGTTTGACTGTCCGCCAAGACTATTAGCCCTTGTTCAGGAGGATGATCTGCTAGCCTGCGGCTTATTTCCGCATTGGTGGAGTCGGTTTCAGCAAGAAATCGCCACTGCCTTCTAGTTTGTGAGGGCATATTTTGTAGAGCAGAAAGGTCAATGTCTCGTGAATTAGACAAATTTAAATCCTTTTATTTAGAATACTAGGCCCAGCAAGGGCTGATATTTCCTATTGTAAGAGGAAATTCTTAAAAAATGATTGAATTATTGTAAAAAAATTGATAAAAAGCGTACTTCAAAGTGGTTCCAGCTCAGCAAAACACTGCTTGGAATCAAAACTTTTTGAGAGGAGAAAGCTGGATGAAAAAGTTGGTAGCTTCCTTTATTTTGGTTTCATTAGTATTGTTTTTGTCTTCCTGTTCTATGGAGCAGAGGTGTTACGAAGGTGAATGTGAGCCACCTGAAGGCGTTGAAGAGAAACACGAATAAGTTTATTTTTTACTGAATTCATTTGGATGGCGGGGAGTTTTCCCGCCTTTTGAATGTCCTCTTTGCATTCTATCTATCTTTCCTTGCGCTTAAGCAATTACCTTCTTTTCTAATACCTTGACAGCACATGTTCAAGGGATGTTAGAATACTTCCTTAATTTACAATAATTCGACCTACATAAAGCCATCTTTGTCGAAATTTTGATAGTTGAATTTTCTTTTGAGCTAAGAATATGATGGGATGATTGAAAAATGATGGTTTGGTCTGGGACATGCTCTTATTATTTTCCCGATCAAACTTTTTTCTTTTTGATCATGGGAAAAAGAGAGGAAAAAAATGACAGAAAAAACCCCTGTTACAGTGGATGAAGTACGAGATGCCCAAGACAACTTTAAAAATGGGACCACCCAGCATGAAAATA
>CAZMBO010000001.1:34947-61466 GCA_964564655.1 uncultured Nitrospina sp.
GAAGTACGAGATGCCCAAGACAACTTTAAAAATGGGACCACCCAGCATGAAAATAAAAACTATAAAGAGGCCATTGAAGCTTTTAAGAAGTCGGCAATGATTCATCCGTTTGATGAAAATCATTTAAGCGAACTTGAGGCAAAGCTGAAAGAAGGCAGTTTTAAATTGCAACAGGAAAGCATTGCATTTATGGGGTGTGCGGCAGTTCATCTTAATGAAATGATTCATGGCTTAGATGAAGATGAAAAACAGGAGGTGCCTGTTGACGAATCATTGATGGATACCTTTAAGGATTGGTAAGAGAATGTCGGTAAAAGGTAAAGAATTTCTTTACAGCATTTTTCGCAAAGAAATAAAGGATAGAAAAATTCCTTTAAGTCTCGGGAAAACCTGTCCTGTTAAATGTACTTTTTGCTATGAAATGGATCATAGTTATCGCGATACTTTTGATGTTCCTTTAACCACCCAAGAGCATTGGGATTTTATATTTAATGAGATCAAATCCTTGCCGACTCGTGAGTCAGAATTCTGGGTCCTGGGAGGTAATGAGTATATGGAGTGGACGGACCTTGCTCTTCACCCGAAGGCAATGGACTGGATAGAAGAGTTTCTGGATCAAACGGATAAAGGAATCACCGTTTTTTCTGTGGGCTATTTTGATCCATTAAGGATAAAAAGGCTTGCTGAAAAATATCCAGGTCGTATCAATTTTGAGTTGTCAGTCATTTCTCTGAGTTCTTATCGACAACAATTAATGCCTAAAGGACCTTCGGTAGATCAGGTGTTGGAGATTTTAGATGGGCCTGCGGTGACCTCCGCTAATTTTTATTCTTTTGGCCCAGAATCTATGTCTAAGGATGCCAAGAGGATTTCAGAGATCAATGAAAAGTGTCTTCTTTGGATGGGATGTCTCACTCCTTTGAAATATATCGATAGCCATACCACTAAATTAATGCGACAAGGCAAAAGGTTTCTTCCTGATGAGGCTAGGAAAATTTACGATATGGATTTGCCAAATACTCAAATGATACATACTGAATCGGATATCACCGCTTTCTTAAATAGAAATAAAATTATAAAAACCTTTGACGCCTGTGAACTGGAGAAAAAGGACTGGATTGTTATGGCAGGAAACGTCCATCGAGTTTTAACCTTATTTCGACCTGGTCGTGCACGATTTATGTACGTGCCTAACGATACCTTGGGGGGTGACTCTGATTGTACGACTTTACTAACTTTTGACGATGTTGCGAAGAGGATTACCAATCAGAAAGTAATTCACTTGCCTCGTGTCATTATGGAAAAATCCTCCAATGACGAGAGGGATATTTCAGGCAGATCTTTTGACGATTTTAAAAATCAGTTTCCAAACGTACGTTTTAAGGTACTTCACAAAATAAACTCAGACCTTTCAAATAAAAAACTATATGAAAAGGGATATTTGAAAAATTATGTTGAGGGATATCTCAACAATCCCTTATCAAAAAAATTTGAGAATGTAGCTTGTCCAAATTGATCTTTTTTAGACTGGATAAATAGAACAGGGCGATAGTCCTGTTTTTAGAAAGGAAATTGAAATGCAGTATAGGTTGAAAATTGTATTTACTGATAGTCAAGAACTTATCCTGGAAAATACTGAAAAGCATGGTTTCAGCGATGATCTAGAATTATTTGAAGTGACAACTACGGACGAGATTTTTGTTGTCCCATTAAAACAAATCAAATACATTGCTTGTGATTCAAAGATTTTTAAAAATTAGTTCAGAATGTGTGCTTTCTTCGCCCAGAGCTCCTCGTTAAACTTTTCTCGAGCAATTTTCAAAAAGCGCTTGGTTTAAGGTCAGTGATCTTTCGTCGACCATATTTCTCTTATTTGTGGAAGAAGAATATTTTTTTCTGGTTTCATCCTTAGTTGTTTGGTTTTTTGATCTAAGCTGTAGCCACATAAGAATAAAAAGTATTATTGAATAAAGTGGTTCTAGGTATTAGAATTAAAGCGAGTGTGAAGCATACGTTTTGCTCGGATAAACCTCATGTCAATTTTGGCTAAAAACTTAAAGACGATTCGGAAGGAATTAGGTTGTACTCAATCTATGATGTCTGGAATATTAAAGGTTGGGTTTAGGACTTTTGTGCGATATGAGGCGGGGGAGAGAGATGCTCCAGTTTCAGTTCTTATTAAGATTGCTCGATTAGCCAATATTTCCCTAGAGAAGTTATTGACAACGAGTATTGAACCTATTGATATTGCTCCTTTGAAGAAAATAGGTCAGGGATCAAACCCTGGTCAGATTGAATCTTTAGATTTTCAAACTGGTTATGTGACTTTTAAAAATCCGAACTGTCGAGAAATTATAACAGTCGATGATGTTGAAAGACGTATTCTTACTCTTTTTAGAAAAATGCCATCCGGTTTGAAAAAAGATTGTATAGATTCACTAGAACAGATAGTTGTAACGGGTAGAGTAGTTAGTCGACTTTCAGAGAAGGCTGGTATTCGGCGTAAGGGTAACAGAAAAATAAGCCCTAAAGTCAGAATTAAAACTGAACCTTTCCAAAAATCAAAAACTACAAGAACGCTGACTAGAAAAGAACTGGATAAAAAAGTTTTGCAAGAAAAGATAGACAAGCTTAAACTAGTAACCCAAACTATTAATAAAATCACCGTGAGATAAAAATTTGTGAAATTTTTCGGTGTCAGGTGGCTGCGGCACAGTCTAGCAGGAGTAGTTGTTCTTTCTGCATTTCTTTTTCTTGAGTTTTATACCAACCTGTTTGAAAAAAGTGTCGGTTATTACTTAAAATGGCAAAACCACAAACGTCCTCAATTAGGCCGTATGTGGGAGCGGGATAGACAATCCCTCATCGCACAAGCCCAAATTCAATCCATTCGTTCTTCTCTAGATATACAGGAAGAAAATGCGCTGGGCATTTCCTCTCTCAAACAATTATTTGAAAACGTTGCGCCGGGCTTCCCTTTAGTTGTTACGCGCGAAAAATTTCTTCAGCTTTATTTTGATTTTCCCGGTCAAGGCTCAGAACAAATTATCTCTCCCTATGATTTGATCAGCCTGGATTCTGAAAAAGAATGGGATCGTATCTTATTAAAACGGTTCGGTCCTTGGGTGACTCTTCAGTTTCTTGATCATAAAAATATTCCAGTCCACGAAATTTTCTTGTCTGTAGATACAATTTTAGATGTTCAAGCCACCCGTTCAATAAAACGAGGAACCCTTGAGGATTCAAACTTTAAATCGAATCGTATTTTTAATATAGGTGAAGTGTTGCCTGTATTGAAAAGCCTGGATCCGGTTACTCAGAAGGCCGTGTTCCCAGAACCTCGATGGTTTTTAGAAAAGAACTATTTTCTTACCCGTGTTGGTATTGCCGATGTTGTAACTGGTAACGATCCTTCAAAACACCTTGTTTTTGGAATCGAATACGATACTGATTACTACACGGGAGTTTTGTTTATACCCGTCGCATTGGAGTTGGCTAACAATATAATGTCTCAAATTGACAAATCAGAAAATTTAGTGGAAAGCCAAGTTGAAGAACAATCTCTGTTGGAGGTGATTCCTTGATCGGCCGCCTTTTACAGTTTTTGAATCGGGTAATTATAATTTTGGCCCTTATTTCAATTTTAACTGTTTCCGGTATTTATTTCTGGTTGAGTAATGATCTTCCGCAACTTCCGCAAAGTTTAGGGCATATCAATTTAAGTCTTCCTACCGAAATTTATTCCGCCGATGGTGAACGAATTAAGGTTCTTGGTGAAAGACGCCCGGTAAACATTGAAGATATCTCACCCAATTTTTTAAAAGCAATAATTGCAGTTGAAGATGCGCGATTTTATAGTCACAACGGAATAGATCATCGCGCCCTTATAAGAGCCTTGATAACTAATTTCCGCACCAAAAAGATTGTTCAAGGGGGTAGCACCATAACCCAGCAACTTTCTAAGAATTTATTTTTCTCTTTTGAGCGGAACTGGGTACGAAAAATTAAAGAACTCCTCGTTGCCTTTCAGTTAGAAGTTACATTTGGGAAAGAACAGATCCTCGAGGCTTATAGCAACCAGATTTATTTTGGCAGCGGGGCATATGGTGTAGAGGAAGCTTCTCAAACCTATTTTAATAGTAGGGCGCGAGATTTAACTCTTTTACAGGCAGCCATGCTTGCCGGCCTTCCAAACTCTCCAAATAACGCTAACCCATTTGTCCATTTTGAAAAGGCTATGAAAAGGGCAGAATTTATTTTAAAAAGAATGGTTTCAGAAAACCTAATTTCAAGTAGTGAAAGAGAGTTAGCATTAAAGTCTAGAATTGATCTTGCCACTCCAAAAGTAGAATCCAATCCTAATTTGTACTTTGTAGATGAAGTCTTGGCTAAACTAGAAAAGAATTATGGTAAAGAATTCGTGCATTTTGGTGGGTTAAAGATTTTTACTACTTTAGATACTAGATACCAGTATTTTGCATTAAAAGGAGCCCGGAATCATTTAGAGGCCTTAAAAGGAAAAATAAAGAAAGAATCTAATTCGGAAAAACTGCAGGTTGCGCTAGTAGCCATCGAAAATAAAAGCGGTGCTGTCAAAGCTTTGCTGGGAGGAAGAAACTATTCCCACAGTCAGTTTAATCGGGCTGTTTCTAATAATAGACTACCCGGTTCATCATTTAAACCTTTTGTGTATTTGACTGCCATGGAAAGTCTGGGTTTTTCTCCAGCAACGGTAGTAAATGATGAACCCTTTGAAATAGAGATTCCGGGTACAGAACCATGGGAACCTCAGAACTTCGATGAAGAATATGCTGGAGATATAGTACTTAAAAAGGCACTGTTGAAATCTATAAATATTGTATCCGCTAAATTAATGCAACAGGTAGGACCAGACAAAGTCATTCGAACGGCACGAAAATTTGGAATAAAAAGTCCGCTTGGAAGACATCTTTCACTTGCTTTGGGTACGTCAGGGGTTTCTCCTTTAGAAATTGCATCTGCCTATAGCGTAATTGCCAATCTTGGAATCTATAATGAACCTTATTTGATTCAGCAAATTGAGGACTTTCAAGGTAACCGTCTTTATGAACATTTTTATCAAGGAGTACAGCAATATAGCCCAGATGCTCTTTATCCGTTGTTAGATATGATGCGTGGTGTTGTTGAAAGAGGAACGGGAAGAATTGTACGAAGAATGGGATTCCAACATCCAGCAGCAGGCAAAACAGGTACCACAAATGCCTTTAAAGATGCATGGTTCAATGGTTTTACAAAAGATATTTCTACTTCCGTTTGGGTTGGATTTGACAATAATGATTCAATGAAAACAAGGTCTGGAAAAGGATTGACGGGAGCGAGTGCAGCAGCACCCATTTGGGTGCATTTCATGCAAAAAGCACTTGAGGGAAAAACCAAAGTTAAATTCCCTGTGCCGGATAATATAAAACTCGCCACAGTTGATGTGAAAACAGGGAGATTGCCTGATGAGTTTTCTCTAGAAAAAATTCAGATTGCGGTAAAAGAAGATGTGGATCTTTCTCCTTTACCAATTGAAGATCCGATATCTGAAGTTGATGCAGAGGCAAATTTAGAAGTGGAAAATTTCAAGGCCTCTTCAAATTAGAAGGCATATATGTTGTACCAAACTTTAAAATTTTATTTTGCTCGATTTGCATGCACGTTATTCCTAATGTTTGGAATTGGGTTTTCGGGTCTTTATTTTATTCATGAGGTGGCATTACCAAATATTGTGTTTGATGATTTGGCTGTCCAGTGGTCAATATTTCTAGTTTGTCTATTTTTTGGTTTCATAGGCTATGGAATGCTTGGGGAGCAAAGATTTTCTAATGCTTTGCACAAATTAAAAAATATACCTCCCAACTCCCTTGCTGAAAATATTAAATTTCAATTTGAGAATTTAATTGAGCTTACTTATTCTTCATATTTTTTGCCAAGCACGGGTAAGCGTTATCGGAATTTAAGTGTCTTGCAGTATGCAGATTATCTTCTTTCTATAGGAGAGGAAAGTCCAAGAGCTCTAAGTTGGTACGTCAAAGCATTTATTCAAAGTCCGCAAAATTCTCGTTTCAGAAAGCCTCTTTTATCTATATTGAATAGAGGGCAGGAGTTGAGTGGTCAGGAAATGGATCTATTGCTAATAATGTATCAGCAGGAAAAACAGCACGATCCTGTTTTCACCTCTTATTTAGCTCGCTTATTCTTAAAGGCTAAACAGTGGTCAGGGCAAACGGAACCTCTATTTCTGAGTGCCTTAGATGAGAAAAATGAACTTTCGGAAGAAATTATTAAATTTGTTCTCCCTATTTATTTGGCTCATCGACGTACAGATGAGCGGGCATTAAGTTTTTTTGTGAAGGCTCTTGAATTTTCTGTGGAGGATGAAAAGGAAATAAGAAATATTTTGGCGCAATCATATTGCGAAGGGAACCTTGTAGGCGTTGCTCCCCATTTACATAGAAAGTGTGAAGAAATTTTTTATAAATTGGAATCCAGCGAGCAGGAGGAATTGAAATCCAAAGCAGATGAAACCCGGATTGCTTTTAAATTAAAAAAAATAAAGCTATTTAGAAAAGAAGACTTGCAGGACCTAAAACGTTTAAAAGTAGAAATGGGTCTGGTTACAACCAAAATTTCTCTAATAATGGAAGGAATAATCTGGTTTGGATTAAGATTGAGAAGTTCTGGTAAATGGATGCTGCTGAAAATTTTAGATGGTGCATACTTATTTGGGAACCTCTCTTTTAAGAAAAAGTTTACTGCTTTTGCCATTGTTTCAATTTTTATTGTGATTGGAGTTAGTTTTAAGGAGGTATGGTCGCCAAATTATGGTAAGGGGAAAGATGTATTTCGGGGTAGCCCTATGACTTCAAATGGATCTATTGAAAGTAAAAAAGATAGTCGTGTGTTTACTGTGCAAATTGCCGCGGTGGATTCGGCAAAACAGGCTAATAAGTTGGTAGAAAAATTAAAACGAAAAAATATTGAAAACTTATATGTAGTCAAGTCCAAACGAAGATCGGGTGGCCATTGGTTTAAATTGAGAGTGGGGAAATTTTCATCAAAAATTAAGGCTAGTGAGTTTGCGAACCAACTTATTGCTTCAAAAAAGGTAAAAAACTACTTCATTACAGCAATGCCAAAAAAATAGGTATTAAATGCTGTTCAGTAATCTTAGTCAGTAATACTTCAAATAAAAAGAACTTATTATGTTTGTATTATTTGTTGGGTTGTCCGAATATAATTTTATACTGTTTCTGTCTCCCTCCCTTAGTTTTAAAAGACGTGTTATTTCCTATTAAGTCTAAATAAATACATTTTTAGTTTAATTAAAACATTATTCAGGAACTGAAATTGAATAATCTGAAATCCTTTTTACCGTATGTCAGTAAATATCGCAGAGAATTACTGTTGGGTATTTTGGCATTGATTATTACGGATGCAATGACGCTTGTTGTTCCGTGGTTGATAAAAGATTTCATTGATATTATTTCTGTAAAACCCGAAAAAGCACAAATATTAAAATATGTTCTTTTGCTCTTTTTAATTTCATTAGGATTAATGGGGGGGCGCTATTGGTGGCGTAAGTATATGTTTGGTCTTTCTAGAAAAATTGAATTTGATATTCTCAATGATCTTTTTCAACATCTACTTAGCCTAGATCGCTTGTGGTATCAGAAACAAAAAACAGGTGATCTCATGTCCCGAGCTACTAATGATTTAAGGGCGGTTCGCGAATTCTTTGGCCTGGGAATTCTAATCCTTATCGATGCAGTTTTCGTTATTATCATGGCCGTGATAATGATGAGTTTTATAAATTTTGACTTGGCCCTTAAAGTTTTTATCCCTTTACCGTTTATATCTATTTTGTTTTTTTGTTTTGTAAGAGAAATAGGTAAAAGACATAAAGAAGTACAGGAACATTTAGCTAAAATCACTGAACGGGTACAGGAAAATCTTTCAGGTATCCGGGTCCTTCATGCATTTGTTCAGGAGGAGTATGAAAAGAAAAAATTTGAAAAATTAAATCTTGAATACATCAAAAAAAATCTAAGAGTTACCCAGATATTTGGTCTATTCACTCCAACCATGATCTTTTCGATGGGTATTGCAAGTATGATTTCTCTTTGGATGGGTGGAAAAGCAGTTATTTCAGAAGATATAACTGTAGGATCATTTGTCGCCTTCAATGGTTATTTGATGCTTCTATCTTGGCCTATGATGGGGATTGGATATGTGTTTAATTTAACTCAAAAAGGCCTAGTTGGGATGCAAAGAATCAGCGAAGTGTTTTTGGCGAAAGCAGAAATTTTGGATGAAGGTATAAATTTTATGGATATTCCTCGCCATGGTGACTTGGAGCTGACAAAAGTTTTCTTTTCCTATTCTGGTGAGGCCGGTAGAACCCTTAATGGGATTGATTTGAGAGTTTCATCGGGGCAAACCCTTGGAGTCGTTGGGGTAGTCGGATCTGGAAAAACAACTTTAGCTCAAATTTTGCTTCGTTTCTATGATCCCATTTCAGGTGATATTTTAATTGACGGTAAATCTATTCGAGAGTTTTCGTTAAAAAGTTTGCGGGATTATATTGGGTATGTGAGTCAGGAACCTTTTCTTTTTTCTACTTCCATTCGTAATAATATTGCACTGGGTAATAAGAACATATCTGGCTCGGAGATAGAAAAAATAGTACAAATTGCCGGGCTGGATTCTGATCTAAAAAACTTCCCTGATTACATTGAGACTCCTGTAGGTGCAAAGGGCGTTACATTGTCGGGTGGGCAGAAGCAAAGAATTGCTCTGGCCCGAGCATTATTAAAAAACCCAAAATTATTAATACTTGATGATTCCTTTTCCAACCTAGACTTTGAAATGGAAAAGGATTTACTGAAAAATTTAAAGAAATACTATGGGAAAACAACCAAGATAATTATTTCTCACCGGGTTTCTACAATATTAAGTGCAGATAATATAGTTGTTATTGAAAATGGAGCTATTTCTGAACAGGGTAAACACTCTCAGTTGGTAGAGTTGGGAGGAGTTTATGCTGAATTATTTCGAAATCAGGAATTAGCCAGAGAGATGAAGATAATTCTTTAATGAAAAATAGTGAAGATCTGAGAGATCGATATAAAGATTTTATATTGTTTAAAAGGGTACTTATTCATTTAAAACCCTACTCGAGCTTGGTAATTTTGGCCGTTTTGCTACTCTTAGCTGTTTCTGTATTAAATTTGACAGGTCCTTACCTTACAAAAATTGTTATTGATGATCATATAAAAGCAAAGAACATAAATGGTTTGGATGTTATTGCGGGTATATACTTTGCGGTTCTGATTTTTTCTTTTATATTCCAGTTTTTCCAGACCTATTTCATGCAGTACATTGGGCAAAAAGTAATGTTTGACCTTAGATCTCAAGTTTTTTCCCACCTTCATAAAATGTCTTTTTCTTATTTTGATAAAAACCCTATCGGCAAGATGATTACTCGAGTAGTTAATGATGTGGAAGTGTTAAATGAGATGCTGACTTCCGGTCTTATTCTTATTTTTAGCGATCTGTTTACACTTTTTGGGATATTCTTTGTAATGCTGTATCTCGATTGGAAACTCACTCTGGTTGTCTGTATTGTTTTCCCTTTTTTAGCTACCGCTACCCGGATTTATAGAGTTCGCGCTCGGGATGCTCTCAGAAAAAACCGCGCACATGTTTCAGAACTTAATTCCTATATTGAAGAAAACCTTTCAGGAATAGACACGGTGCAATGCTTCAATCGAGAAAAGAGAAACTTTAGAAATTTTTTTTCTATCAATAATGAGCGGTTGAAAGAAGATTTAAGAACGGTTCGATATAATGCCTTTTATATGCCATCCATTGATTTTTTCAGTTCGCTAGCGATTGGTATGGTTATTTGGTATGGAGGCGGACGATTTGTTCAGGATGAAATCCAATTAGGAATTTTGGTAGCATTTATTCAGTATTTGCAAAAATTTTTTGAACCGGTCCGAGATCTTGCTGAAAAATTCAATGTCATACAAACTGCTATGGCTTCATCTGAGCGAATTTTTGAATTACTTGATACTCCGGAACAAATCCCTTCAATGGTTCCTCCTCAAAGAGATTTTAAGATTAAAGGTAATGTGGAATTTAAAAATGTATGGTTTTCTTACAATGAGAATCAATTTATCTTAAAAGGTATTTCCTTTTCTTTAAAACAAGGAGAGAGTCTGGCCATTGTCGGTGCTACTGGATCAGGAAAGTCCACCATCATCAATGCCCTTTGTAGGTTTTATGAAATTAATAAGGGTAATATCCTATTTGATGGACAATCTATCAAAGACATCAATAAATTTGATTTGCGAAAGCAGATTGCATTGGTGCAACAAGATGTTTTTCTGTTTTCTGGGAATGTTATGGATAATATTCGTCTAGGAAATGTACAGATGGGGCAAGAGGAAATTCAATCTATATCCAATGCAGTTAGTTCGCATAATTTTATAAATAATTTTCCGTTAAAATATGAACAAGAGTTAAGTGAGGGGGGAGGAGGTATTTCTTCTGGACAAAGGCAATTGCTATCCTTTGCCAGAGCGCTCGCAGCAAAACCTAGAATATTGGTTCTTGACGAAGCAACTTCTAGCGTTGATGTGGATACCGAGCGTCAAATTCAAAATGGAATTAAAGAAATCATCCGTGGACGAACCAGTATCATAATCGCACATAGACTTTCTACTCTGATGCATGTTGACAAGGTTCTTGTGCTTCAAGATGGAAAGATTATTGAGTTTGGAAAGAGAAACGAGCTATTGCAGCAAAAGGGAGTCTTTTATAAGCTTTGCCATGCACAAATGAAATCAGAGCAATTCAGGGTCGAACAATAACGGCTCCCTACTTGTAAGTTATAACTAGTTTTTTTACAGGGCGATTGTTCTGAATATGTTCGACAAGAATTTCTTCCATATCTTCTATTCCGCGTGGTGCATACCAGATATCATCTGGGTAAATGACCATTGTAGGGCCTTGAGAGCAGGCATCTAGACAACCAGCTTTGTTTACACGAACCTTCTCTTTTAAGCCCAATTCATGCACACGACCTTTGAGGTGATCCAGTAATTTCAACGACCCTCTTGAAGTGCAACAGCCTCTTTTGTCACCTGATTTTCTTTCGTTGATACAAACAAAAATGTGTTTTTGGAAACGGCCCATTGGATTTAAATGGAAGGTTAGTCGGCTTTGGGGAGTTTATGGCTAGTTTCGTTTTCATAGTATTTTTTGAAATGGCCAAAATTAACATAACATCTCTCACAGCTATCAGGAAACACAGTGACGATCACACCACTCTCGATTTTTGCAGCCAACTTGAGAGCACCTAGCATAGCAGCCGCTGATGAATGTCCGACGAGAATTCCTTCCTGTTTTTCTAATGTTTCAACCATATCGTAAGATTCTTCCGTTGGAACACTAATTTTACCATTTAGTTCATTTTCCTTATAGATTCCTGGAACAATGGATGTCTCCATATGCTTCAGACCTTCTAATCCATGAAGTGATTCTGCAGGCTCAACTGCGTAGCATTCAATATCAGGGTTAAAACTGCGAAGGCCTCGGCTGGTTCCCATTATGGTCCCACCGGTGCCAATTCCTGCGAGAAAGTGAGTAATGCGACTATTGGTTTGTTTCCATATTTCTTTGGCTGTGGTTTCGTAATGAGCTTTCCAGTTAGAATCATTATTGTATTGGTCTGGCATAAAATATTTGTCGGGGTCTTTTTCATAAATTTCTTTGGCCAGAATAATTGCACCATCAGAACCTTCGAACGGGCTGGAGGTTACAATTTCTGCACCATAAAAGTCAGCCATGAGACCTTTTCTTTCTTTACAAACATTAGCAGGCATAACGAGTTTGACTTTGTAACCCTTTACTTTCCCTATCAACGCATAGGAGATACCCGTATTCCCAGATGTGGAATCGAGAATAATTTTATCTTTGGTCAATTTGCCAGATTTTTCTCCGTCTTCGATCATTTTAAGAGCGGGACGCGATTTTACCGAACCACCAGAATTTTTCCATTCTGCCTTAGCATAGATTTCGACATTCTTATGCTCTTTGCCGATGTTATGAATTCGAATTAAGGGGGTGTTCCCAATTGTATCCAAAACGGACTTATCCGTTATGACTGGGCAGGTAGGAGCCTGCACCTCAAAAGGAATAGGAAAACTCAGCGGTTTTGATGACATATTAAAATCTTTAGAAAAATTTAACCCGTTGTCCTGAACATTCTAAGTGGGCAGCAGGTAATTGTTAAAGTTTTGTCAGCGTGATAACCCACAAAATTCTTCGTAATCTATTAATTCTGTTATCGTCGATTGATCACTGCAGACTGGGCACTTAGGGTCTCTTTTAAGTTTAAGCTTCCTGAATTCGGTTTTTAAGGCATCATATAAGAGCAGGGACCCTACTAATGTTTCCCCTTGACCTAAAATTAGCTTCAAAGTTTCCACAACCTGGAGATTTCCAATGATACCCGCTAAAACACCAAGTACACCACCTTCTTGACAATTAGGCACAAGACCAGGTGGTGGAGGTTCAGGATATAAACAACGATAACACGGACCATCATTCGGTTTAAATACTGTGACCTGGCCCTCAAAACGGAAAATGCTGCCATGAATATTGGTTTTTCCAGTCAACACGCAAGCATCATTAATGAGATATCGTGTAGCAAAATTGTCCGTGCCATCCAATATATAGTCATAGGGTTCAAACAGACGCATGATATTTTCTGAACTTAACTTTTCATTGAATATGGCAACTTTGACATCAGGGTTAAGAGCCTCTATGGTTTTTTTTGCAGACTCAGTTTTGAGCATTCCTATTCGTTCGGTGTTATGAATGATCTGTCGCTGTAGATTACTCAGATCAACCGTGTCAAAATCGATGATTCCCATATTACCAATTCCCGCTGCAGCAAGATAGTAGGCTGCTGGAGAACCTAATCCGCCTGCACCCACAAGCAACACTTTTGACTCTAGGAGTTTGCTTTGACCTTCTCCTCCTACTTCGGGTAGGATGATATGGCGGCTGTATCGCTCGACTTGTTCGTCTGAAAAATCAAACATTAAATTACTCCACCTGCAATTGCCGGGATGATGGAAATTTCGTCACCATCTTTTACTACTGTTTTTTCTCCTTCAAGAAAACGTATGTCATCTTCATTTAGATAAATATTAATGAATCTTCTTGGAGTGCCGTCATCTTCACAGATGCGCTCTTTGATGCCCGTAAACTGGGATTCTAAATTATCAAGAATTTCTGTAATATTAGAGCCATCAGCTGTTACTTCACTCTTGTTGTCAGTCAATTTCATTAATGGTGTAGGTACTCTTACTTTTACTGCCATACTTTACTCCTTTTATACCGTTAAACTGTTTTCAAAAATTTCTTCAAAACTATTTACTTTAGGCTCGATCACGATAGGTGCTTCAAAACAATCGGCCAGAGCTTCCTGAGTTTTCAGTCCATTTCCCGTGATACAAATTACAGTTGTTTCGTCGGGTTTGATACGTCCTTGTTCAATCAATTTTTTTGTGACTCCTACCGTCACGCCTCCTGCGGTTTCTGTAAATATGCCTTCGGTCTCGGCTAATAGTTTCATAGACTCAACCACTTCCTGGTCAGACACATCTTCACCATAGCCACCACTCGTGTTTGCTGTTTTAATGCCATAATACCCATCGGCAGGATTGCCGATAGCAATAGACTTGGCGATAGTATTTGGTTTTACTGGGACAATATTTTCACTACCGTTTTTTATGGCCGTGGTGACTGGTGAGCATCCGGTCGCCTGTGCTGCAAAAATTTTACTCTGCACTTTTTCAACCAGTCCAAGCATTTCAAATTCGTGAAATGCTTTCCAAATTTTTGTTATTAATGAGCTTCCCGCAACGGGGACCACTACATTGTCCGGGATTTTCCATCCTAGTTGTTCGGCGATTTCATATCCATAAGATTTCGAACCGTCTCCATAATAAGGACGGATATTGATATTTACAAAAGCCCATTTATGGTTAACAGCAATTTCGCTGCATAGCCGGTTTACATCATCGTAGCTACCTTTAACTGCTATCAATTGAGAACCGTAAACCAGAGTGCCAAGAATTTTTCCTGCTTCCAGTCCGTCAGGAATAAAAATACAACTTTTTAACCCTGCTTCAGCAGCATGGGCTGCAACAGAGTTGGCTAGATTTCCCGTTGAAGCGCAGGAAACGGTGTCGAATCCAAATTCAATAGCTTTTGAAACTGCAACTGCAACTACTCTATCTTTAAAAGAAAATGTTGGGTGATTTACACTGTCATTTTTTATATAAAGATTTTTTACACCCAAAGCTTTGCCCAGGTTTTTAGCCTGCACCAATGGTGTAAAGCCCGTGTGCAGTCCCACTTTAGGAGTTTCATCAATAGGAAGCAGATCCTGATAGCGCCACATTGTTGGAGGTCCGGCTTCGATAGACTTTTTATTTACGACTTTCTTGATGGATTCATAGTCGTAGTTGCACTCAAGAGGACCGAAACAATATTCGCAGACGTGAATCGGCTCCTTTGGATATTCCCTTTTACATTCTTTGCAAATTAATCCTTTTACATAACCCATTCCAACATTCCCTTAATTTTATTACAGAAAAAATAATTGTAATTAGAGGTTTCCCAGTTACCTGTTTAATTTAAAGGTACCGATTAAGACTCAAATAGCGCTCGCCTACAAGGTAAAATCACAACCACATTTTTTTTAGGGCCTAATTCTTTGGCCATTTCATTGGCGGCAAAACATGCGGCTCCAGAAGAACTCCCAGCGATAAGACCTTCTTCTTTTCCAAGTCTCTGGGCAAATAGAAAAGCATTTTCATCAGAAACGGGTAAAATGCGATCTAGTAAATCAAAGTTCAGTACATTTGGTTTAAATCCTGCTCCAATTCCTTGGATTTTGTGGGGGCCAGGCGGATTTCCTGATAAAACTGCCGAGGTAGCAGGTTCTACACCCATTATTTTTATCTCCCCATAATGCTTTTTTAAAACTTCTCCAACACCAGTTATAGTTCCTCCAGTACCTATCCCTGCTACAAATCCATCTATCGGCTCTCCGTCCATGTCAGCAATAATTTCGGGAGCGGTGGTTTTTCTGTGCACCTCCGGGTTGGCCGGATTGTTGAATTGCTGTGGCATAAAATAATCTGGATTTTCAGCTAGCAACTCCTCAGCTCTTTCTATAGTGCCTTCCATTCCAAATTCTGCACGACTTAATTCTGTTTTAGCACCAAAACTTTCAAGGATCATTCTTCGATCGGTACTCATATTCTCAGACATGACCAGCACAACATTGTATCCCTTCACGGCGCCCACTAAAGCAAGACCAATGCCAGTATTGCCACTTGTAGGCTCAATAATTGTAGAACCCTGTTTTAAAAGACCTTTTTCTTCAGCATCTTCCACCATGGCGAGTGCAATACGATCTTTAACACTGCCTCCTGGGTTGAAGGATTCTAATTTAGCAAAAATATTGGCGCCATTTGCGGGAATAACGCTATTTAGTTTAACTAAAGGTGTACCCCCGATCAACTTTAAACTATTTATAAATTTGGATTTACTCATTTTGCTATAAATGAAAGGGTATAAATATCTGGTTTATGAATAGACATCCACCTTGTATGCCTTTAAGACCCAAAAGAGAGAAAATTATATACTATAAATACTTCATACTATTTTAGATCAGCCATGAATTCAAGCCATTTATGGGATTTTGTGAGGAGAAAAATCAGTTCTTTGACTGTTTCTTTTTGCTTAGCCCACGTTGGTGCTTTTTAATTGCCGGATCACGAATTGCGAATCATTATCTTTGGGTACTACATTGAGGAGTAATGCAAGAAAGCAACTTTGTTTTCGGATGCAAATATTTATAACTGACGATGGTTTTATCCGGACTCCTAAAGTTTTTGGAAAAATCATGGAAAAGCTTTAAATAATTAAGGTTGTGCTGGCTACTCAAGCGATTTTTAATTTTTAGGCAATGGTTTATTTGGAGTTATTTTTGTGCATTGTTTATAATTACCATCGTTACCTAATTTTTGGGAGATGCAGAGTTGAGTGCGCAATCATTGATGGATGAGTTATTAAAATTCTTGCCGATTCGGGTTTATGGACGTGGAGCGGTGCTGGTACTTCTACGTGAAATGGGGTTTCAGGTCAAAAACAAAACTCCGTTGGAAGTTACGGATATTTATCGTGACGACAATTCTGGTGAGTTGGTTTGTAAGCTGACTCCTGATGGAAAAGGTGATTTCACCGCTGCTCTCACCAACTTGAAGTTGGACATCAAACATCCTTTATATCAAAAGGTGAAAAACTACCAGATAGAAGTTTCCGAGGCATTAGGAAAACTGGATGAAGAAGATACTCGCCAGACAAGTATCGATCAGGAAGACCGCGGTGGATTTCGTGTGGGTAACTTATATAAAAATAAATAATGTTTCTAAGTTTTAACTGTAGTCAGTAGTTTTCCTATGACGTCGACGACCTTGATATTCTCCGCTTCGGCCTTGAAGTTCAAGATAATTCGATGTTCCAGAACCTGACGCGTAACTGCTTTAACGTCTTCAATCGTAGTCGCAACACGGTTGTCCATCAGAGCCTTGGCCTTGGCTCCTAAAATGAGATATTGAGATGCTCGCGGGCCAGCTCCCCAATCAATCCATTCTTTGACAAAATTAGGTGCGTTGCCATTTAGTTGTGGACGGGTGCTTTGTACCAGTTCCACGGCATAGCGCGCAACATGTTCAGAAACGGGAACGCGGGGAACCAGGTCTTGAAACTTTAAAACTTGTTCCGCGTCTAAAATAGATTTTAATTCCGGCAACTGACCTGAAGTGGTGGAAAGCGCGATCTTAATTTCTTCTTCCTTGCTGGGGTAGGAAACGTTAATAATAAACATGAAGCGGTCCAGTTGTGCTTCCGGTAAGGGGTAGGTGCCTTCATGCTCGATTGGGTTTTGTGTCGCGAAAACCAGAAAGGGTGGATTGAGCGGATAGGTGTTTCCTCCAACTGTCACTTGTTTTTCCTGCATCGCCTGTAGCAGGGCTGCCTGAGTTTTTGGCGGCGTTCTGTTGATCTCGTCGGCTAAAATTATATTGGAAAATATAGGTCCCTTAATGAACTGGAACGATCTTTTTCCTGTTGCAGAATCTTCATGTAGGATGTCGGTTCCAGTGATATCGGATGGCATAAGATCAGGAGTAAATTGGATGCGGCTGAATCCCAGGTTCAGGACCTTGGCCAGAGTGCTGACAAGAAGTGTTTTAGCAAGTCCGGGGACGCCTACAAACAGGCAGTGGCCTTTTGAAAACAAGGCGACTAGCAGGTTTTCTATAACCTCATCTTGGCCAATAATTACTTTTTGGATTTCCGCGACTACATTTTTTTTTGCATTTAACAGTTCTTGCGCCAGTTCTAAATCTTCCATTTAAGAAACCTCAATTTAATAAGCTGAGCTGCTGGGTTTGCAATTTTTTTTCTTTATCCATTTTCATGCGACCGTATAACTCTATTAACCTAATATGTGTAAAAGGGTTGAACGGATTGATGCGTGCTGCTTTTTCGAGATACTTCTTAGCTACGTCATATCGCTCACTAATAAAATAAATCTCACCAAGATTATTGAGCGTGGTATGAAAATCAGAATAATATTCCAAACTTTCTTTTAAGAGTAGTTCTGCTTCATCATATTTCCGTGTTTGGATATAGGTGCCCGCAAGTTTATTGAATAATATTGGAGAGTGAGTAGTAGATTCTTTTTTAGCTTTCTGGTACTCAAGAATTGCCGCAGCATAATGGTCACGGGACTTAAGTATATCACCTAAAAATGTGAAATCCTGTGCCCGCTTAGTGCTCATTCCTTTAAAATCTTTTTCAGGTTTCAAGGAATTATTATTTTTAAACTCTTTTGTTAGTGGGGCGATTCCGGGAATATATTTGAGTTCTTTATTTTTGGCCCATATTTCCCAGTTGTTTTGAAATGTGGATATATCGGAGCCTGCAATTTCAATAAAGCTTTCATCGAACTTTTTCCCTTTTGCCAAATCTTCAAGTAGACGAGGGAAAGTTTCTGCACCTTTTTTTTCTAACAGATATTCCATCATTGTGGAAACTTCTGCATATGCCAGTTGTACATCTTTGGCTGTTTTTAATTTTGCAAGAGATGGCATCATGTCCTCCAAAGGCACACGGTAATCATTTTTCAACGCCCCGGAAAGAATGGTTTCCATGATCGGGGACATGTAATTTGGATCATCCCTCCATCTGGTTTCGAGTAATTTTGCTATTCCCTCATGCATCCAAAGGGGGAGTCGGTTTCGGCTTTTCTTTGTAAGGATGTAATGTACGTATTCGTGACTCAGAGTGTCCATCCAGTTATAGCCGCGAACCAGCGAGCCTGGGGAAATCATCATGATCCGATTGTATTTGCAAAGTGCCACCGTACCCGATGTGAGAATATCTTCTATGGTGAGCGGAGAAATTTTAGAAAACGGTTGTCGGTCAGGATAAATTTCAATGAGAACTTTTTCTTCTGGATAGTATCCAAGAATTTTTCCGAGTGCATGATAAGATTTTTCCAGAACTTCTTCAGCATAGTGCATTAGTACTTCATCAGGTCCTTCTTCATAACGAAGGCGAAAATGCTCTGTTTCAAAGGAAACAAAATTTTTGGAGGCTATCCGGGTGGCGTTGACTTGTTTCTTAAAATCGGTGACTTCCTTAAAATTATTACCCACTCTTTTTAGAATTTCCCATGAATGCTCATAATTGCCCTTCAAGAATTCAATTCTCGCGCTGAGAAAATGAGCATCACCGGATTCTGGGTGCTCCTTTAGAAGCGATTTGGAAAGTTTTTCCGCGGCAACCAGATCCCAATCCTGCGTTAGCTCATGACCTATGAATACTTTTTGAGTAAGTGTTGGCCCGGAAAATGAGGTCCCCGGGGTGCTAAGGACCAATAGTAAGAGTATGAAAAGGGTCTTGGTTCCTATTTTCATTGCACCAACTCCCTATAGTATTCGTTTACCAATTGTTCGTAATTCTTTGGGGTTTCTTTTTTCATTGCGTCCAAAATTTCTTCCCGAAATTCGCTGGGCACCTTGTATTGATCTTCAGAGGGTAAAAGAATTTTTTCTTTCTGCATTCTTATAGCACCTCCGCGTCTAGAATCCCTGCGGTTTCCTCCCAGTCGAAGCCGATTTTGTGGTTTGCCCTGTCTAGACATTTGCGAGCCAGAGTTTTTCATGTCCTTTAAAATTTTTTGAGTTTTCTGGATCGATTTCATAGCCTTATTTTCAGATTCTATACTTCTTTGTACCTGGTTTTGATTGAGTCGGGATTCTGCCTGTTTAAGGTTTTTTCCTGCCATTTGCATGTTTTGTGAAAGAGTAGGAGGAAGCATGGGATTTCTTTGATTCATTTCTTCAAATTGTTTTCGCATCCTATCCGTTTTTCCGCGAATATTTTTTTCCTGCTGAGCCATCTTTTTCAGCCTATTTTTTTCTTCATCGGAAAGAAGTGATTCATTGCTAGCTTCAATAGAACGCTTTAAGGTTCCAAGTTTCTTAGAAATTTCACCATTCAATCGGGTTATCTGTCTTAAGTCGTTGTTCATCTTTTCGCCAATATCTTCCAATAAGTTTCGAGATGTTCTCAGGTTGCCTTGCCAACTAAAAATTTCAGGGTAGGTATTTTTGAAAAGCAAATTAAAATCATTCAAATCGTTTATTTCAGCAAGCTCTTTTAGGGTGTCATATTTTTTCTGTAGTTCAGGTAGTTTCTCCTTAAACTCTTGAAAGCCCTGGGTTCTAAGGCTGTTTATTTCATTAAGGATCTTTGTGCGCTGACGGCGACGATCATTTAGCTCGGTAAAGTTTTCCGCAAGGTTTTTTTCTTTTAGGCTGGAATCTATGGCTTTTTGCCCTAAGGATTGAATTTCCTGTTTTAGAGCAGATTCCTTTTCAAGAAGCTTGCTTGTTTTTTTCATAGCCTCATGCTCGTTTAAAAAATTTTTATCATCATTAAGGATAGCTTGGATGGATTCCACATCTTTTTTTAGCTCTTCAAAAAACTTTTTAACAAGCGATTCAGATTGTTTAGATTGCTGTTGCCGGAGCTTTTGATTTATTTCTGAAGTTTCATTAATGATCTTACTCTGTTTCTTTTCCAAACCTTCTAATTCGCGCATTGACTCATTTAGCTGTTCCATCATTTGAGTGTCTACCATTTCTTCCATTGACGAATTGGTTTGGTTGAGCTGTTCTGCAAAATTTCTCAGGTCTTCTGCCATTTTTTTAAGCTGTTCCATGGCTTCATTGATTTTTCCCTTGTTTGCGAGTTCCTGAATTTTTTCAATTGAACTCATCATTTCCTTAAGGTTCATGCTTTGATAAGATTTATAATTCAGAAACTCATCTGGCAATGATTGATTTTGCTGTGACAACTTGTTCAAAAGTTGTTTCAATGTTTGTTGTATTTGGTTAAGTTTGGATTTGAGTTGATTGGAATTTAAAGGTGATTTTTTGTTCTTTAATTTCTCAAATTCTTCCTGTAGCGATTCGGTTAATTCTGAAAGTTCGTCCTCCAGATCCATGACTTGATCCATTTTTTGGCGATTGGTGATCTTAATCAGGTAGAGAATATCCCGTTCCAAATGGGTGATCATTCGATCGTTTAAAACTTCTATAGACAACAAGCTGTAACCCACCGGAGTCGGCTTCATTAGAGTGCCCTGGATTTTATCGATCGTTTCGATTTTTTCCTGACGGATTTCTTTTAATCTCGAAATTATATTGTCCAATAATGTCAGATAGGGTTGTGGAAAATTTCCAAATTCTTCGGCCTGACTCTTGATATGTTGCGCCAGACCGATGATTTCGATCAAAGCATCGGCATTGGAAGCAAGTAGTTTTTTCCCGTAAAGGATATCTTTTGTGGTTGTCTTGAGAATATTGTCTTCCACTAGCCCCGTTGCCAGCAGGGCGATCATTTTTTCTGTTAATTCATCTTGAAGTTGGACTAGGTTGTCAAGTGCTTCCCGTGAATCAAAGATAGTAAAACGCATCATTTCTGACTGGCCTTTGTTGGGGCCGGAAATATTGTCGTTGTCTTTTATTTCGAGATAATATTGAACCTCCTGTCCTGGTTTTAGAGATTCCAGAGCGAGGTTCCAGGTAAATTTTCCCTGAGTTTCCTTTTCACTCTCTTTGAAATTTTTGATTTTTTTTCTTATCGAATTGTCATCAATTTGTGCGACTAATTCGATATTTTGAATTCCAAAATCATCACTTCCCTCATAGAACATCTGAATTTTATCTGAGTCGTAATAAATTGGTTTCGGGTTAGCAGGAAACAGAATAATTCGTGGTGCTTGGTCTTGCTCTAGCTCAACAAGATATTTTTGCGGTAGCAGGAATCGGGCTCCCGATTGATCTTTGAGTTGGAGCTGGTAGAACCCTCTTTCGCGAACCATAAAAGCACCTTTAAAGGAAAACCGGTTTTTGGACTCCATTAGAATTGAATCTTTGGCATTAACCACTAGAGTTGCTTCATGAAAACCCTCATTAGTTTTCCCTTCTATGGTTACCTCTGTTCCGGGCAATGATGTCACAGACCCATCAGAAGGTTTGATGACCTTTGAGGTCAACCGAGTATAGGATGGATAATTTAGCGTCAGACCGAGATCGCTGATTTGATAATTCTTTTCTGGTTTTGTGGTTATCGGGCTTTGAATTCCCTCCTCTATCTTGGCGATGCCGGGTGTGCTAACTGGGCTTTTGCTGTTTATTAAAGCCTGTTGCCAGAAGTTTGGAAGTAAAAGAGTGACGGCCATGCTAACTGCCATAGTAGCTAAAAACAAATTCCGTGCTGGAGCCGTTTTTCCATTTTCCAAGACTAGGTTTGCGTCCAGTTTTGTTAGTTGTTTCTGGGTGCGAGCCAGAAGTTCACGAATCATTGCTGAAGAAAATAATTTTTCTCGCGCGGGATCGCCAATGTATCCACCCAATTGCACAGAATTAATAAGTGAATTGTTTAGTTTTGGATATTTTTTTTCGGTGAGTAGGGCTGCTCCGTATCGATCTAATCTATTTAACGAATTAGAATGTAAGTTGGAATAGAGATATTTCCCCAAAATTAATAATAGAACAATGGGAGCGAGATAGCCTGTGATTGTTGGTTGAAAATAATAGAAGAGTCCAGCCGCAAGCGATATTCCAGTCAAAAAAGTAATTGCTAAATAGGTCCCCAAAATAAATCGGACTCGGTTCCATTTTTTCTGGATATGAATAAGAAATTGGTTTATTTGGGAAATTTCATTCATACAGGTCTTAGATATAAATGTTTAAACAATGTTAAATTCTGTGAGAGTCTTCAATTACTAATTAGGAGTATTTTTTCCTCCTTTGTTCTTTATTGATTCAAACAACTCCAGCGGAATAGGGATATATGTATGAGATCCTTCACCACTGGACAGATCAAGCAGAGTTTGAAAAAATCGCAATTGTAAGGCGGGTGGGTGAGCGCCGATCAAATCTGCAGCGTCACAAGTTTTTTGAGCTGCTTCAAATTCTCCTTGGGCATTAATTACCTTAGCGCGCCGTTCACGCTCTGCTTCTGCTTGTTTTGCCAAAGCCCTTTGCATTTCTTGTGGAAGGTCAACGTTTTTTACTTCGACATTAGCGACCTTTACCCCCCAAGGTTCTGTTTGTTCGTCAATTACTTTTTGTAGGTGCGAATTGATTTCCTCTCGATTCGATAGCAAGTCATCTAGGTTGCTTTGTCCTAGTATGCTCCGTAATGTGGTCTGGGATAGTTGGGATGTGGCGTATAAAAAGTCTTCAACTTCTATAATAGCTTTTTGTGAGTCCACAACGCGAAAATAGATAACCGCGTTGACTTTTACGGTTACGTTGTCTTTGGTGATGATATCCTGGGGAGGAACATCCATAACCACTGTACGCAAGCTTACCTTGACCATTTTTTGTATCCCCGGAACCACAACAATGATCCCCGGACCTTTTACCTTCCAGAACCTTCCTAGTAGAAATATCACCCCTCGCTCATACTCTCTCAATATCTTGAAAGTGCTTAATAGCAGTAATCCGAGTAAAATTAAAAAGGTCAGCAGGGTATCCATAACGATTCTCCCAAAGGATTTCGACTGTTACTCCATAATAACAACTTTTGTAGATCAAGTCCTACTAATATAGAAGAACATTTCATTGTTCTGTTTTATCAATTGTTTTAAAATGGATGTTAATAAGACAGTGACAAACAAAAGGGTGGGTTTTATGAGGCTTCTTTTTATATTGATTATTGTTTTTATTTTCCCAAATATAGCCTTGGGGCAGCCGCTTAAGGTTTCTATAGACAGCAACGTGAATGAAAATGGTCAAGTGGCCTTGGCTTTGACAATAGAAAATATAGGTTCACACCCCGTTTTTCATGTTCATCCCATGTTTCATTTTCATCACTCAATGTCTATGATGACTGCAATAAGGGAGCTAAGGCCTGGGCAGAAAATAACTCTTGAGAATAACGAACATCCTCCGGTGCTTCGAGTTGGGACGTATCCTATTTCTGCAATGGTTAAATACAAGACCCTTCTTGAAGAGGGAGAAGGGAAAACAATTTTTCATTCCGGTTCGTTTTATTTTAAAGAGCCAGCGCAAGCACAAATTTGGGGTAGCATTCAATCCTCTGGTGGGCCCGAGTCATCAATTTTAAAAATTTTGTTAAAGAACCAGTCTGACTCTTTAAAAAATATCAGGATGATGTTGTTATTACCTCCTGGAATGATTTTAAAAAAATTTAATGGAATGATGGGTTTAACTCTAAGAGGAAGTGAGGAAAAAAGTTTTGAGTTGACGGTTCGCCGAAGTTCCAATTGGGATGAAGATCGTTTCCCTGTTCACCTGATTGTGGAGTATGGGGAAATGTTAAAGCATTATTCTGGGGAGATAAAAGGGGTTATTCAATTTTCTCCTTCCTGGTATTCTGTTAAATATTTGTGGCATTTTACAGCTTTAGCTGTGATGGGATTGATATTGATTGGATTATATTATAGATTTTGTAACTTAAAAATGAAGAAGAAAGGAAATGCAAATGGCCAGAGCAAGCGCTAGACATATTCTTGTAAAAACTGAAGAGGCCTGTGTTGATTTGAAACAAAAGATTGATGAGGGCGGGGCAGATTTTGCCGATATGGCAAAGAAACACTCAGAATGTCCATCTGGAAATAATGGCGGGGATTTGGGTGAGTTCAGCCCAGGCCAAATGGTTCCTGAGTTTGATACCGTAGTTTTTAATGATGAGGTGGGAAAAGTTCATGGCCCGATTAAAACTCAATTTGGATTCCATCTGATCGAGATCACCAGTCGAAGTTAATTGGAGAAATTATGGCAACAGCAATTTTTGGAGCAGGTTGTTTTTGGGGTGTCGAGGTCGCATTTGGAAGGATGAAGGGAGTCACTTCTACTTCCGTTGGGTATTCCGGCGGCACCACAAAAAATCCTACATATGAACAGGTGTGCACAGGAAAAACCGGCCATGCCGAGGTTGTTTGGGTTGAGTTCGACCCTTCTTCCGTATCCTATGAAGAACTTCTCGATGTGTTTTGGGGTTGTCATGATCCAACAACGTTAAATAGGCAGGGTCCGGACATTGGTACTCAATATCGATCAGCAATATTTTTCCAGGATTCGCAGCAGGAGGCTGCAGCAACTCAGTCTAAAGAAAAAAATGCAGGGCGATTTCCAAGTCCTATCGTGACTGAGATAACTGCCGCGTCAAAGTATTATATTGCAGAGGATTATCATCAGAAATATTTAGAAAAACGCGGTATGGGCAGTTGCCATTAGATAAAAATAATTGGAAGTCATTTGTCTTTCAAAATAAAATTTTTGAGAGAGTATGAATTGACTATCTATTTATCAATAATTCTTCTGCTATTCATAAAATAATGAAGGATAAGATTATGAAAATAAAAACAAAAAAAATGTGGAAAATAGGAGTTTCTAATGCACTTGCGGTTCTTTTTTTGGTTTTATCAATAGTATTAGTTTCCCAAAGCGAAGCCTATGAGTTGAAAATTCCATTAGGACTTGATGAAGAAGCTCTTAAAGTTACTGAAGGTAACCCATTGACTAAAGGAAAAGTTGATTTAGGGCGACTTCTTTTTTTCGATAAGAGGTTGTCTGCAAATAATACTATTGCTTGTGCTACTTGCCATATCCCGGCATTGGCATTTACGGATGGTCAGCCTGTTTCATCTGGCATACACCATTTGCAAGGTGGTAGAAGTGCTCCTACGGCCATCAACCGTGCATTTGGTACTGCCCAATTTTGGGATGGGCGTGCGGCAACCCTAGAAGATCAATCTATTGGGCCTTTTGCTAATCCTATTGAACATGGTTTTGCAAATCATGATCAATTGGTTGATAAAATTAGTAAGATTGAGGGCTATAAAAAACTTTTTATGAAGGAATTTAATACAGGCTCTATCACTAAAGAGCATGTTGGAAAAGCCATAGCATCTTTCCAAAGAACCCTTATTTCAGGTAATAGCCCGTTTGATCGATTTGATTATGACGGTGATGAGAGTGCGCTTTCTGAGTCTGCAAAACGCGGGAAAAAACTTTTTTTTGATAAGGCCCGTTGCAATTTATGTCATTTCGGAACAAACTTCTCCGATGAAAAATTCCACAATATTGGGATCGGCTGGGGTGGGGGCTCTTTGGATGTTGGTCGTTATAATGTGACTAAAAATGTTAAGGACTTGGGTGCTTTCAAAACCCCAACACTTCGTGAAATTTCTAGAACTGCTCCCTATATGCATGATGGAAGATTTGCAACGTTGGAGCAGGTTATTGAACATTACAATAAAGGAGGTGTAAAGAATCCCTTTTTGGATAACCAGATTATTCCTCTTAATCTGACATCTTCAGAAATTAAGGACCTTATTGCTATGCTTCGATCTTTAGAAGGCACAGGTTGGCAGCATGTTAAAGCGCCTAAAGAATTCCCACAATAAAAAAGTATAAAGGTCTGGTTAGCAAACCAGACCTTTATTAGGAATTTTTGGAAAATTTGAAGAGGTTGATTGCCAAAGTTAGCCAGCCTATCATAAGGCTGAGCCCCCCCAGAGGAGTTATAGGACCTAAAAACCTTGGCCCGTCAAACACTAGGCCATAAAGGCTTCCGCAAAAGAAAACGATTCCAACAACGATCCAAATGGCAGAACGTTTCAACTTTTTTGCAGTTTCACCTTTCAGGACAAATATAAGAATACCAATGGCGATAAGCCCTAGAGCATGGTATCCCAGATAGTCGGTAGCCGTGTGAAACGTAGCGAGTTTTTTTTCTGTCAGGCGCGCTTTTAAAGAGTGAGCTCCAAAAGCACCAAGCATAACACTTAACCC
>CAZMBO010000001.1:61566-73995 GCA_964564655.1 uncultured Nitrospina sp.
TCTTTTATTTTTTTTGCAACTTCTTTGATGACATCCAGCCTGAGAGTGGGTTCGCCAAATCCACAAAAAACAACTTCATCATAATTTTTTGGATCATCGATTGATTCCCAGACTTCCTTAGCAGTAGGTTCCCGGTCCAGTTTTAGGTTGTAACCCTGAACAACGGGTTTGGTGAGTCGGGTGCAAAACACACAGTCGGCGGTGCAACGTTGTGTTAGATTGAGATAAAGTGAATTGCGAATTTTGTAAGAGACGGTTCCTGTTTTTGCTTGTTCACCAATGCCAAACAATTCGAAAAAGTTCAGAGCCATGGTGCGTTCTACGTCTTCGATTTTTAACCCGCGAATTTTTGCTAGCTTTTCTGCTGTAAAATTTACATATGCAGGTTCGTTGCGCTTGCCGCGATGCGGAACGGGTGTGAGGTAAGGGCAGTCGGTTTCTGCAAATAAACGATCAGCAGGAACATTTTTTGCGACATCACGCAGTTCATCAGCTTTCTTAAAGGTTACCGAGCCGGAAAAAGAAATATAGAATCCCATCTCTAAGGCAGCATCGGCCAATTCCTGATCCCCTGAAAAACAATGAAAGATTCCCGAATGTGCTGTTGGATCTTTAGGATAAAACTCTGAAAGAATTGAAATGATATCTTCTTTTGCATCTCTACTGTGGACGACAACGGGTTTGTTCATGTCGCGGGCCAACTGAATCTGGTTGCGAAAATGCGTGCGCTGCAAATCCTGAGGAGAATAATTTTTAAAATAATCAAGACCAATTTCTCCGAGAGCAACGACTTTGGGATGAGCTAGTAATTGACGAAGATGGGAGTAGGTGTCATTGTCTATAGATTTTACATCGTGCGGATGAATACCTGCGGTGGCATAAATAAAATCGAATTGTTCCGCAAGCTCCATCGATCGATAGCTGCTTTCAACATCGCAACCGATATTTAACATATATTGGACCCCAGCTTCGCGGGCGCGTTCAATTACGGCTTCTCGGTCTTCCTCGTAATCGGCAACATCTATATGCGCGTGGGTGTCAATAATCATCGTACTTGTACGCCTTGTCCGGGCTCCTGATCGAATCCCGCGAGCAAGATAGTTTCATCACTACTTGCAGCTAATACCATTCCCTGTGATTCTATTCCCATCAGTTTCGCAGGTTTTAGGTTGGCTACAATAATCACAGTGCGGCCTATCAAGTTTTCTGGTTCATAACTTTCAGCGATGCCCGCCAGAATTTGTCGCGTTTCTGTTCCTATATCCACTTTGAGTTGAATAAGCTTTTTAGATTTTTTTACTTTTTCTGCTTCGAGAATTTTTCCTGTGCGCAGATCGACCTTCATAAATTCGTCGATGGTGATTTTTCCTGAGTCATCTTTGCTGCTGTTCTTTGGAGTTTCTAGTTCCGCAAGAATTTTTGCGGCCTGCTTGTCTTCAATCCTTGGGAAGAGTTGTTTGGCTTTTTGCGTTTTTATGCCTGAAAGTAGGCTGCCCCAGTTGTCTAATGACCTCATCCCCTGTTCTCCGATTGTTTTTTCTACTCCTAGTTGCAGCATCAAGGACTCGCAACTTTTTGGCATGAAAGGGAAAAGTAAAATACCAAGAATGCGTAAAGATTCTGCGGCGTTATACATAACCGTTTTTAATCTTTCTTTTCCTTCATCGGTTTTTGCGAGATTCCAGGGGCCGGTCTTATCGATATACTGGTTAGTGGTGTCTACCAGCTCCCATATTTTCTGCAGGATCTTATTAAAAGCCAGCTCATCATATAGCTTTCGAACTTCATCGATCACTTCCCGTGCTTTGCTCTCTAACGCACCGTCTTCATCTCCTGGAGTTGCGGGAGTTGGGATGGTGCCATCAAAATATTTTTTCATCATGTTCACGGTGCGATTCAGGAGATTCCCCAGGTTATTTGCAAGGTCACTGTTCAGTCTTCCGATCAAAGCTTTATGCGAGAAGTCACCATCAAGACCGAAAGGGACTTCTCTTAAAAGGAAGTAACGGATTACATCGACCCCAAATTGGTCCGCAAGTTGATTGGGCTCGACCACATTGTGCAGGGATTTAGACATCTTTTGTCCATTCACGGTCCACCATCCGTGCGCAAAAATATTTTTTGGCGGTTCCAGGCCAATGGCTTTCAACATGGTGAACCAATAAACCGCATGCGTGGTCAGAATATCTTTTCCCACCATATTGTGGTCAGCGGGCCAGTAGCCACTTGCTCGAATTTCATCAAGGGATCCGTGAATGGAGATGTAGTTGATCAACGCATCAAACCAAACATAAGTGACGTATTCCTCGTCAAAGGGGAGGGGGATTCCCCAGGGAAGCCGGGATTTTGGCCGGGAGATGCAGAGATCTTCCAGGGGTTTTTCTAGGAAGCCTAAGACTTCATTCCTTCGTGATGCTGGGAGGATGAAATGTGGCTCACTTTTTATTTTATCAACGAGCCATTCTTGATATTTCCCCATGCGAAAAAAATAATTATGTTCCTTTATTTTTTCTACTTTTCGTCTGCACTCAGGGCAATTGCCTTCCTGTAAATCTTTTTCCGTCCAAAACCTCTCGCATGGTGTGCAATACCAGCCTTCATAACTGTCGCGATAAATTTCATCTTTATCGAAAAGGGTTTGCAGAATGTTGCATACCAAAACTTTGTGGCGCTCTTCGGTGGTACGAATGAAATCGCTGTTAGAAATGTTTAGCTTCACCCATAATTCTTTAAATCGTTGATGAAGTTTGTCTACATGCTGCTGAGGGGCCACCTTCAGGTCTTGAGCGGCCTGCTGAACTTTTTGTCCGTGCTCGTCAGTTCCTGTAAGGAAAAAAACTTCATAGCCTTCTAGGCGTTTAAAGCGAGCGGCAACATCTGCGGCAATGGTTGTATAGGCATGCCCAATATGTGGTACATCGTTTACATAATAAATTGGGGTGGTGATGTAAAATTTTTTGTCAGCCATGTTTCAGTTATCAGGAATTTGGGGTTTTGGGTTGCGGCGGATTGCTTTTTAATTCTTCTTGATGGTACGTCATGATGCTTTCATCATTGAGGCGAACGACAACTTTTTGTTCGAGGATTTCATTTTTTAAAACTTTTCCTGGCCCATCTGGTGTATGAACATCACTGTTAGCAATTGGTAAATTTTTAGCCATTTCTTTATAATTCTCATGCTCGTATTGAAGACAACACATCAGTCTGCCGCATACACCCGATATTTTGCTTGGGTTTAATGCCAGGCCTTGAGTTTTAGCCATTTTTATTGTCACTGGGGTAAAATTAGGCAGCCAGGATGAACAACAAAGTGTTTCGCCGCATATTCCGAGACCTCCAATTGCCTTTGCTTCATCCCTTACCCCCACTTGTTTCATTTCTATACGGTGCCGAAGGTTTGAGGCGAGGTCTCGAATGAGTTGGCGAAAATCAACTCTTCCTTCTGCAGTAAAAAAGAAAATGGTTTTGTGCATGTGAGGCTGGTAAACAACCCGGCTCAGGTTCATAGGCAGTTTTAGCTCAACAATTTTTTTTGAGCATAATGTTTTGGCTTTTTCTTCCGTTTTTTGTCGTCGATTTTCGTTTTGAAAATCGTTTTCGTTGGCTACTCGAATGACCTTGTAATAGTTTTGGTCTTTGATTTTTGTGAAATTTATAATTTTATTAGACGCCACAAGTCCCATTTTAAGGCCTTCGCTCGTGTTAACAATAACCGACATTCCTACTCGCAGTTTCAGGTTTTTTGGGTCATAGAGTTTCGATTTAACCTGTTTATTAATACGTATACCAATTAAGAACTTTGGTTTTGTCGAAGGAAACTTCGTATTTTTGGTTGCATCAGCTATATTATTCATGATGTTTAGGCGGCTTCACAAAAATCTATAAGCATATTTTCGAAAAATAGCTGTGCGTTCGCATTTCCCGATAAAGCTATTTTAGTGGTGTGTATTGCATTGAATATTTTAAGCCAAGAATTTACAGTTTTTCTTGTAGCTAAGAGTTTTAACCTTTTGGCAATATCGCGATTGTAAACTTCCGATTCAGAACATCCCGACTGGAAGAATGCAAGGTCACGCACCAACTCCATGAGCTCATTTAAAATTATTTCCCATTGATCGGATTGACTGGCCCAAGACTTGGCTTGTGAGAATACTACATCCATACGGTCAAAAGATATTGTTTCCAGTAGATTCACAATTTCCTTACGAATGTTTACGATGTTTTCTATATCTTCTGCCAGAGCTTTTTTGACGCTACCACGGGATCGAAGGGTGCGAAAGGCTAGAGTATCATTTTCAATCATTTGTTCGGTCATTATCTCTTTCAGAATCTTTTTAATGTTTTCGTGCGTGAGGGGTTGGAATTGGATCGTTTGGCATCTTGATATTAAAGTGGGCAATAATTTGAATGGATTCGATGAGATTAGAATCAATATTGTTGCTGATGGAGGTTCTTCCAGAGTTTTTAAAAAAGAGTTTGCAGCTTGTAAATTCATGAGATCAGCATTATCAATAATCGCTACCTTTACTTTCCCCTCGTACGGGTGGAAAGCAAGCTTTCTTTGTAGTTCGCGAATGGCTTCAATTTTGATAACTGCTTCGCGAGCAGTTGGAGTATTTTTTATGGGTTCTACAAAAAAGAAATCGGGATGGATTTTGTTTTCAATTTTTCGGCAAGAGGTGCACTCATCGCAAGCGTCCCCTTTTACAGGTGAGGCGCAGTTAAGAGACTTTGCTAATTCTATGGCGATTTGTTTCTTGCCAATACTTTCCTGCCCATGAAACAAGTAGGCGTGTGCAACGTTGCTGCTTTGGAGTGCGTTTTTTAATATTTTTTTGGGTTGTTCTTGACCCAAAACTCGATCGAATGCCATTATTTAGTAGTATCTCCTTAAGGAGATTATTGAAAATTTCAATTATTGAGGAGATCTAGAAGTTTGAAACTCCTCAAGTTCAATCAGGGAAGAAAAAGGAGAAGCCTGCAACCCATTAAATGAATTATACTTATTGCAACCCATCTATATCTTAATACAGGGTAACTTGTAAAACAAGCCAGAGGTTCTTTGATTTTGATCTGGCGATCTAGTTAAAACAGGGGTCACATGATTTCGAATTAAATCATAAATAAGTTCATTACAAAAATTGAAAATTCTCTTGGAATAAGGTTATAATTGGCGCCAATTTTTAGAATTGGCAGAGTCCATCAATATTTAAAATTTGGGAAGCACTCCATGGCAACCAAAGAAAAAGCCAAAAGGGACGTTAAGCGAAAAAGAAAACCAAAAATACTTGCCGTCATCAATGATGCTTGCACAGGTTGTGGCGGCGCGCCTATTTGTGTCACTGAATGTCCTGTTGACCTGTGTATGTTTGAGGTGAAAAACCCAGATGCTCCCATATTCAATCGAGTAGATGTTGATCCTCTATTATGCATTGGATGTAAAAAATGCATCAGTAAAGGCCCGATGGACACTTATTTGGAAGGCTGCCCTTGGGATGCAATTGATATGGTGCCGCTTGACCAATATGAAGCAAAATTTGGTTCCCTACCTTATTAATCTAAAACATAACAATTAAGAAATATTACTTGTAATTTAAAGCGCTGATCCTTAAGTGTATAGAAGGTTCCTTGTGCTGGAATTATGGGGTTGTATCAGGGCATCCCCCCTTGAATTTAGTGGTTTAAATTCAAGGAATGATAGAAAATAAATTTTTTGGACAACATTGAAACTTTGAGGTATTATGGGCGCGGTTTTCTGGGTACTCCCCCCCTTAACTAACAAATAAATGAGTAAAAACAGCGGCTTTCGTCAAGGCGTGCAGCTTGCGTTCAGGTTGGGAACTGAACTGACGGTAGCAACGATCGTCGGCGGTTTGATGGGTTATGCGTTAGATAATTTTTTCGGAACCAAACCTTGGGGGCTAGTGGTTGGTGTGGTTTTTGGTGTGGCAGCAGGCTGTTTGGGAGTATACCGGGTTGCTACAAAAATGAATATCGAAGATGAAGAAAATAATAATTTAGAATAATTATCAAATTATGGAAAACCCCTTACACCATTTTGAAGTTCATAATATTATTCCAATCCATATTGGTGGATTAGATCTTTCTATAAGTAATGCCGTTGTTGCGATGTGGGTGGGCTTGGCTTTGATTGGAAGTATGTTTATGGTTCCTGCCAAACGCGGATTGTCCCTTGTTCCCGGCAGATTGCAAAATGTCTTAGAAATTGCGATGGAGTTTATCCGGAGCATGGTATATGAGTTTATCGGAGAAAAAGAGGGGAAAAAGTATATTCCTTTTATTGCAAGTCTGTTTTTATTTATTTTAGCCTGCAATTTAATCGGCATGGTCCCTGGGTCCTATACGATTACCTGTCAGATAGTAGTAACCGGAGTTTTTGCTATCGGAATTTTTATAATGACGTTAGTAATCGGTTTTTCAAAGCACGGCTTGCACTTTCTTGGAATCCTTATCCCACCTGGGATCCCAAAAATACTTATTCCTCTTATGATTCCAATTGAAATTATCAGCATGGTGGCGCGTCCGGTTTCACTTTCGGTGCGTTTGTTTGCCAATATGACAGCGGGTCATACCATTCTTGCTGTCTTGTTTGGTTTAGCTATGTCATCTCTAATGATAGGTTGGCTACCGTTTGGATTCACCGTAGCTATCAATGGGCTTGAAATAGCAATTGCTTTCATTCAGGCATATATTTTTACAATTCTAACTTGTGTTTATATTGGAGATGTAATCCATCTTCACTAACTAGCGAATATTTTTTAAGGAGATAAAAGAATGGAATTAGGAGCAGCGGCATTAATTGGGATGGGTTTATGTGCGGCGGGTTTTGCGGGAGCTGCGATAGGCATTGGTTATATATTTGCACAGACGATTGAAACTGTAGGACGTCAGCCTAACGCTGAATCAAGAGTAGCAAAATATTGTTGGATTGGTTTTGCCCTAGTTGAAGCTATTGCACTTTACGGACTAGTTGTTGCATTTATTATAATGGGCAACATATAAGGTAAGTCCTTTGCGCGCTTGAATTAGAAAGAAACTTTGTTAATAACCTAAATATTAAAAACTACGATGCCACAATTCGAACAAATCGAAGTATTTCAGTCACTAATTTTTTGGTCTGTAATATCTTTTGCGATTCTTTTTTTCATTTTGAAAAAATTTGCTTTTCCTCCAATTCTTTCAGCCCTTGATGAGCGAGAGAAGAAAATCCGTGGAGATATTGAAGAGTCGGAAAAACTGAAACAGGATGTTGAAGAAATTAAAACAGACTTAGAAGAAAAATTAAAAGCTGCTCATGGTAAAGCCGAAACGATAGTCCAACTGGCGCAGGATGAAGCTAAAAAGCTTCAAGAAAAGACAGTCCAAGAAACCGAGGCCAAAGTTAAACAAGTACAACGTGAAGCAGAACAAGAGATAGAAAGCTCTCGAAATAAACTTTTACAGGAGGTTCGTGGTTATGCGGCGGCCTTGACGATAGCTTCTACAGAAAAATTTCTCAAAAAAGCTTTGGACGACACTGACAAAAAACGTTTGGTGGATGAATCAATTGAACAAGTTATTCAGGAACTTGAAAAAAGACAGCGTAATTAATATTTATTTTTGAGAAAAAATTGACATGTTGGAAAATCAGATAGGAAAGCGATACGCGGAAGCATTGTCGGGGAATATTGGCGATGATTCTCAACTAGGTGTTGCGCTAAAAAACCTGAAAGATTTTGGCGAAGTGATGAAAACAGAAAACCAGTTACTGCGTTTTTTTGAGCATCCTTCGATTTCTACGGAAAAGAAAAGAAATGTTGTTGAGGGTCTTTGTAGTCGTTTGGAGATAGGGGATAAGATTAGCAATTTACTTCTTTTGCTTAACGAACGCGGAAAAATAGTTTTTCTCGAAAAAATTATTGAATATTTTGAACAAGTGGTTGATCGGCGACTGAATCAAATAAGGGTGCATGTTACCTCAGCACATTCTTTGACAGATGCAAATGTTGACCGCTTGAAAATTGCTTTGAATAAAATTTTAGAAAAAACCATATTGATTGATACCGAAGTGGATGAGTCTCTAATTGGTGGTGTGATTCTACGCATCGGAGACCAAGTTGCGGATGATACGATTCGCAATCGCTTGAGGATCTTGAAACAAACAATAGAGAAAGAGGAGGTAGCTTAAGTGAATTTACGAGCCGATGAAATTAGCTCCCTGATTCAAAAACAGATAGAGGGATTTGAGGAAGGGATCGAGCTCAAGGAAACTGGCCGTGTGATTTCGGTAGGTGATGGAATCGCCCGTATTTACGGCTTAGGAGAAGCCATGGCCGGTGAACTTTTGGAATTCCCTGGTGGACTGTCTGGGATGGTGCTGAACCTTGAAGAAGATAATGTTGGGGCTGTCCTTTTGGGGCGTGACGATAATATCAAGGAAGGCGATGAGGTAAAACGAACTGGCCGAATTATGGAAGTACCCATAGGGCCTGAGATGATAGGTCGAGTTGTTGATGGTTTAGGTCAGCCTATCGATGGAAAGGGACCGATTAAAACGGAAAAGTTTGGTCCTATTGAAAGAATCGCCCCAGGTGTTATTGATCGAAAATCTGTGCATGAACCCATGCAGACCGGGATTAAGTCCATTGATGGAATGATTCCTATTGGGCGCGGACAGCGGGAATTGATCATTGGTGATCGTCAAACAGGAAAAACCGCAGTTGCGATTGATGCTATCATCAATCAAAAGGGACAAAACATGTTCTGCATTTATGTGGCTGTTGGTCAAAAACGGTCCACTGTGGCACAGGTAGTGAAAACCCTTGAGCAGTATGATGCGATGAAATACACAATTGTTGTTTCCGCATCAGCTAGTGACCCGGCGCCTATGCAGTTTATCGCTCCCTATGCGGGGTGTGCCATGGGTGAATATTTCCGTGATAATGGACAGCATTGCTTGATTGTTTATGATGATCTTTCTAAGCAAGCGGCAGCATACAGACAGTTGTCTCTCTTATTAAGGCGACCTCCCGGGCGTGAAGCTTACCCCGGTGATGTTTTCTTCCTGCACTCTAGATTGCTTGAGCGGTCAGCAAAAGTCAGTGATGAATTAGGAGCAGGGTCTATGACAGCCCTACCAATCATTGAAACTCAGGCGGGTGACGTTTCTGCATATATTCCCACTAATGTTATCTCAATTACCGACGGGCAGATTTTTCTTGAAACAGATCTGTTTTATTCTGGGGTGCGCCCTGCTATTAACGTTGGTCTTTCAGTATCTCGTGTTGGTGGTTCTGCACAAATCAAAGGTATGAAACAGGTCGCAGGACAACTGCGGTTAGATCTTGCTCAGTATCGAGAAATGGCAGCTTTTGCGCAGTTTGGTAGTGACCTTGATGCTGCCACTCAGGCACAACTTCACCGAGGTGAACGCCTTGTTGAATTACTTAAGCAGCCTCAGTACAAACCTTTGAGCGTTGTCCAGCAAATCATCTCTATCTTTACTGGGGTAAGGGGTCTCGTTGATGATATCCCTGTAGCCGACATCCAAAAGTTTGAAAGTGGTCTCATAAACTTTATTGAGGATAAACACCAGAGCCTAGTTGAAAAAATTGATGCCGCTAAGAAGTTAGATGATGATTCAGAGGCCCAACTGAAGGCAGCTATCGAAGAATTTAAAGGCTTGTTTCAAAGTTAGAGTATGGCTAATTTAAAAGAAATAAAAAGACGCATTCAGAGCGTAAAAAATACACAGCAGATTACTAAGGCTATGAAACTGGTTGCTGCGTCCAAACTTCGAAAGGCCCAGCAAGCTATTTTAGAAGCTCGTCCTTATGCAATAAAAATGATGGAGGTTCTTAATCATTTGGCTGCACGTTGTAATAGTGATTTGCACCCTCTGTTAGATGTACGCGAAGGAAAACGGCATCTGCTCCTCATTATCACTTCAGATAAAGGCCTGTGTGGAGGTTTTAACGGAGCAATTATTCGCAAGACAGCACAATACCTGAAAGATAATGACGAGAATGAAAACTCCCTGATAGTTGCCGGTAAAAAGGGGAACGATATTTTTGGTAATCGCCCTGTAACTATTACTGAGGAACTTATTGGTTGGACTAAAGACTTCGATCATCTAAAGGCACAGGCCATTGGCGAAAAATTAGCCACAATGTTTTCAGAGAATAAGATCGACAAGGTTTCCATGATTTATAACGAATTTAAATCTGTTATGCAGCAGGAAGTTATTGTCGAACAACTTTTGCCTGTTGTGCCAGAAAAATTGGAGCAGAGCAAAGATTCTTATTCTGTTGATTATATCTACGAACCGGACGAAGAATCGATCCTTAATGAAATGCTGAAACGCTATATGACGGTTGAGGTTTATCGTGCATTTTTAGAGTCCAGTGCTAGTGAACACGGTGCCAGGATGACAGCGATGGATGCAGCTAGCCGAAATGCAGGAGAGATGATCGATGGTTTGACATTGACTTACAATAAAGCTCGACAGGCATATATAACTAAAGAATTAATAGAAATAGTAAATGGCGCTGAGGCCCTGAAAGGCTGACGGCGGTAAAGATACTGAAATTTGTGGAGGATTAAATGAACAAAGGAAAGATCATTCAGGTCATGGGACCCGTGGTCGATGTGAGTTTTGAAGACGGTGTTTTGCCAGCTCTTTATAACGCAATCCACGTTGAACGTGTTGGCGAAAAGGGAGAAAAAGAAACCTTGGTTTGTGAGGTAGCAATACATCTTGGCGATAATGCAGTTCGTTCCGTAGCCATGCATCCAACCGATGGCTTGGTTCGTGGGATGGAAGCGATAGATACTGGTGCTCCTATCAGTGTTCCAGTAGGAGAAGAAGTGCTCGGGCGGATTCTTAATGTCGTTGGTGATCCAGTTGATCAAAAACCTCCTGTCGAATCAAAGGCGAAGTGGAGTATTCACCGGGATGCTCCCGAATTCAAAGAGCAAGATACTAAGATGGAAATGCTTGAGACCGGCATTAAAGTTATTGATTTGCTCGAACCTTACCTGAAGGGTGGAAAAACTGGGCTATTTGGTGGAGCGGGTGTTGGTAAGACCGTATTGATCATGGAATTGATCCGTAATATAGGCGCGGAACATGGAGGATACTCTGTATTCGCAGGTGTGGGTGAGCGAACTCGCGAAGGAAATGATCTTTACCACGAAATGATAGAGTCCAATGTAATTGATAAAACCGCTCTGATTTACGGCCAGATGACCGAACCTCCTGGTGCGCGAATGCGAGTGGGTCTTACCGGTCTGACTTGTGCTGAATACTTTCGTGATGAAGGTGGTAAGGACGTTCTATTATTTATCGATAATGTATTCCGTTTTTCTCAAGCAGGCTCTGAAGTATCTGCACTGTTAGGTCGTATCCCATCTGCGGTGGGCTACCAGCCTACATTGGCAACGGAAATGGGTAATATGCAGGAACGTATTACATCGACAAAGAAAGGATCAATCACATCAGTTCAGGCGATTTATGTTCCAGCAGATGACTTAACAGACCCAGCACCTGCAACTACGTTTTCACATCTTGATGCTACCACCGTATTGAATCGACGCATCTCTGAATTAGGAATTTATCCTGCAGTTGATCCATTAGATTCGACTTCTCGAATACTTGACCCTGAGGTTCTGGGAGAGGAACACTATAATACTGCTCGTGGAGTTCAACGTGTTCTGCAACGTTATAAAGATTTACAGGATATTATTGCTATTCTCGGTATGGATGAACTCTCGGAAGAAGACAAGCTGGCAGTTGCGCGTGCACGAAAAATTCAAAAGTATCTTTCGCAACCGTTTTTTGTGGCGGAAGTCTTTACCGGATCTCCAGGAAAATATGTCAAAGTCCAGGATACTATCGAAGGGTTTAAAGCTATTCTCGAAGGTCACGGCGATAATATCTCTGAGCAAGCATTCTATATGGTGGGAACCCTGGATGAGGTTCACGCAAAACAGAAAGAATTAGATAAAAAGTCCGCATGAGCCAGAAATTAACACTTAGCGTTGTAACCCCTGAAAAACAATTAGTGTCAGAGGAAGTAGATCAGGTTAATGCGCCTGGTTCTGAGGGTGACTTTGGTGTGCTTTATGATCACGCGCCTATTCTGACTAACCTCAGGGCAGGGCAACTATCCTACGAAAATGATGGAGAGTCTACAGCTCTTGTCATCAGCGGGGGATATCTGGAGGTGACTGATAATCGCGTCACGATACTGGCTGAATCCGGAGAGTTTCTGCATGAAATTGACCGTGAAAGGGCAGAGCGTGCTCGTTCACAAGCTGAAGAGAAGTTAAGTAACCCTGACCTTTCGGAAGAAGAATTTTCTGAAACACAGAAAAAACTTTTCCGAGCTATAGCCCGCCTCGAAAACTCAGAAAATAATTAAGGTTACC
>CAZMBO010000002.1:0-26064 GCA_964564655.1 uncultured Nitrospina sp.
CACAATTAGTTATGACCAAAAGACATAAGAGGCCAAAGATGGCGCAGTTCCTCAAAGATAATAAGGATAATCTTGAAGAATTTGGTAAGCGTAAAGGTGAGAAGTATGTACGCGAGCCATGGATGCTAAAAGCCAGTCCCGCAAGTGAACACACAATGGAAATTGAGGTAGAGGACGACCAGAGTGGAAATTAGCAGATTGTTCCCAGTATTTTTATAAACCGGTCAAACTCTTCTTTCTTGATGTCCCCCATGTTGGCAATACGAAAAATGTTTTCGCTCAGGTTTCCCTGTCCTGCGTATATGACAAACCCGTTAGCTTTCAATTTGCTATGTAATTTTTCATAGCTCACTCCCTTTGGCAATTTCAGACCCGTCAGACAATTACTTCTCCAACCTTCGGGAATTAAAAACTCCAGGTTGAGTTTTTTGAATCCATCGCGCAAAAATTTTGCAGCATTAGCATATCGGTAGAGTCTTCCCGCTACTGTTTCTTCGATTAGCTCATCGAGTGCAACGTCTAAAGCGTAATGTGCGGGGATAGCAGGAGTGAAGAGTAACTCCCCCATTTCTTGCGCTTTATGATATCGCGTAAGATTAAAATAAAGTGAGCGTGCGGGAATCTTGATGAGTCGTGCTAGGTCTTTTTTGCGAAATAAAACAAAGGATACACCCGGCACCCCTTGTATGCATTTGTTGGCAGTTCCGACTGCTAAGTCGATGGAAGTAAAGTCCACTTCATCTCCTGCCAGACTGCTGATGCAGTCAACTAGAAAAATCTTTCCATATTTTTTTGCTAATTCGCCAATGGATTGCAACGGATTAAGTAGTCCGGTTGTGGTTTCGTGGTGAACCATAGAAACGATTTCAATGTCACTTTGCTTTTTTAATATACTTTCGATATCGTCCAGATTTGGCGGTACACCCCAGTCGAGTTTGATAGTGTGGCGATGAAAATTATAAACATCGCAAAGCTTGCCGATTCGCTCGCCATAAACCCCATTTTCAATAACGAGCATCGAACGTTCAGGAGTTAATGAGGATGAGACTGCCATCTCGAGCGCCGCTGTTCCTGATCCGGAAATCAATACGGATGTAAATGCTTCTTCTATATTAAAGGCTTGGAGAAGTTTGGCTCGGATAGCCGCCATTAAGTTGGAAAACTCTTTTTCTCGATGACAAAGGTCGGGCAAGGTCATGGCCTGCCGCACTTTATCGGTGATATTAACAGGCCCGGGATTAAGTAGAACGGTTCGAGACATAGGTTTTATAGGATAAAAGTTTGAAAGTTCATTTAGGGTCAAGTTTACCTCATGCAGTCACTTGCGTATACCCGGAAAATACATTTTGATCCATTGCTATAGCCCCCCTCCTGTTTTAAACTCAAGGGGATGCGAAAACACTTTTTTATTATTGTGCTGGCCTATTTGTTATTGGTTGGAGTGCGCTTGGCAACAGCAGCAGGTTATTCAGACCTAACGCTTCCACGGATTATTTATAAAGGAGGTAATGATAACGCTCGGCCTGAGGGGTTGAGGAGTTTGCTTTCCCACGTTGCGCGCCGTACTTCAATCGAGGTCAACCGCGAACCCATAGCATTGAAACTTTCCGATCCGAACCTGTTCAAGCATCCTTTTATTTACTTGGGTGGTGATGAAGCCTTTGAACCTTTCGCTGATAGCAACTTAAAAACTCTGCGGAAATATTTGAGTTACGGCGGATTCCTTTTTATTGATGACAACTCCGCCAAATCTGATTCAGGATTTGACCATTCTGTTCGAAGAATGGTCAAAAGGCTTTTTCCGCAAACACCTTTGAGGAATATTCCTCGGGACCATTCTGTTTTCCGCTCTTTTTATTTGCTCAATACAGTTTCGGGTAGGGCTATTATCAAATCTTATATGGAAGGTGTTTCCATTAAAGGACGCACTGTGCTTATATACTCTGCCAATGATCAGGCAGGAGCCTGGTCACGCAACAAGTTGGGTGATTGGAATTACGATGTTATAGCCGGGGGATATCGTCAAAGACAACTGGCGATACGACTTGGGATCAATATTGTATTGTATGCTTTAACGCTAGATTATAAAAAAGACATGGTGCATCTGCCTATCATCTTGGAACGGCTCCGCAGGTATCAATCTCCATGAATGAATTGGCAAAAATTTTTGGGTTCGATCCGAAGAAATACGATCAATGGCAGATCAACTGGGCACTGGAAGACCCGTGGATGATTGTCATTTTTCTGGGGTTGATGATGCCCTTAGCACTTTGGTTTTTCTGGACTAGTTTGAGAAGGATAGGCTCCACACCTAAGAAGATTTTTCTTTTTTCTCTTCGTATTTTTACTTTCGTTTTTCTGCTGATGATTTTGTTGCGACCGGAACTGGAATTTAAAAAGAGCCATTCCCTAAAAAATCATATCGCTGTTTTACTTGATAATAGTAAAAGTCTGTCTATTAAAACATTTCCTAAAGAAATTTCTCGAGTTGACCTTGTAAGAAAAACATTGGAGTTCAATAAAAAATATTTTGATCAACTAAAAACAGAATTTAATGTTGAAACTTATTTTGTATCTGATGGAGTAAAAAAAACCAACTCTGGCTCGGAAAATTATCGGCCTCACCGCCCGTTTACAGATTTTAGTCCTGTTTTCGAAGAGCTAGGCAGGAGTTATGAAAATAAGTCGCTTCAGGGAGTATTGTTTTTTTCAGACGGAGCCGACTTGACTGAAGAATCAGGAGAGATATCGCAGGGAATTTTAAACTCTTTGATCAAGGTGAAAGCACCTGTACATACTTTCCAGGCTGGAAGTAATGACCAATTCAAAGACTTAGCCTTGGAATCTGTTTCTGTGTCAGATTTTGGCTTTGTTCAACAACCGATACGCTTGTCTGTGATGATTTTTTCTTCTGCATTGGGCAACCGAAATGTTCCTCTTGTGTTGAAGGAAGGTGATCGTATTCTGGTTTCAAAGATTATTGAGATTCGAAAAGATAAGAAGTACTACAAGGTGGACTTGCAGTTTACTCCTCGGAAAATTGGTAAACGTATTTATACTTTGAATTTACCGCGCTTTTCGGAGGAGTCAATTCTCTCAAATAACCAGAAAGAGTTTGAAATTGATGTGGCGCGGGATAGAGTGCGCATCCTACACTTAAATGGGCGCCCATCCTGGGACTCACGTTATCTGCGTGAAGTTTTAGCGAATAACCCCAGAGTGGATTTGCTTTCCTTTTTTATTTTGAGAAACCTAGGGGATGATGTGGCTGCGCCAACCTCGGAGCTCAGCCTAATACCTTTCCCTTCAAATCTTTTGTTTGACGATTATTTAAGTTCCTTTGACCTGATCATTTTTCAGAATTTTAAGTATGAGCCTTTTATTAATAAAAAATATCTAACAAATATCCGTAAATACGTTGAAAAGGGAGGAGCATTTTTAATGGTCGGCGGTGAGCTTTCTTTTCAAGGAGGAAGCTATTCCCGCACGCCAATAGAGGATATTTTGCCTGTAAGTTTTAAAGAAACCGACCTCCGCTTTATAGATCAAGAATTCCATCCTAAAATCAATGAGGTTTTTTCCAATCACCCGATATTGCGTCTCGAAAAAGACTTGGACTTGACCCGCGAAGTTTGGGATACCCTTCCGTCCTTGCATGGAGCAAATCTTGGATTAGTCGCTGATAAAGATGCGTATGTTCTAGCAGAATTAGAAAATGCGTCCTATCCTTCTGTTCCCGCTCTTGTTGTCGGTGAGTTTGGTGAAGGAAGAACGGCTTTGTTGGCGACTGACTCTGTTTGGAGTTGGAATTTTCGCAAAGAGGGCGGCAGTAGATATTTTCATCGATTCTGGAACAATATAATTGACTGGTTGATTTCTGAGCCACAAACCCGTCGTTTGCAGTTAAAGTCAGATAAAGATCGCTATCAGGAAGAACAAAAGGTCTTGATTAAATTTAAATTACTAGAAAAAAATTACCAGCCGGCGTCAAATGTTACAGGCAGGCTAACAATTTCTTCCCGAGCGGGTGAGATTATTTCAAAAGATTTGAAGACAGACGAACAAGGAGAACAGACTTTTTCTTTTTTACCCAAACAGGCGGGATTTTATAGAGCAAGTATAGTGATAGAAGAGCTCAGAGAAGAGATCATGTTTAGTGTGTTAAAGGATAACGCGGAATTCGAGAAACCTTTGGTGAACGATTTTCTTTTGAAAAAAATTGCGAGGGTATCTGGGGGGCAGTATTTTGTCTTAGATGGCGCAAACGATTTAAGTGTACTTCAATTTGACAACTCAGAAGTGAAAATTAAAAGTCACAGCCGATCGTTTGCACTTTGGGATAATTGGTGGGCTTATAGCCTTGTGGTCGGGTTATTATTTATAGATTGGTGGTTCAGACGAAAAGCGGGGTTGAGTTAGTCGAAGATGCTCCGATCATTTTCTAGAATAATATCTACATTATCTTAAACAAAACTTCATTGTTTATCAGGGTTTTATCTAGTAAAATCTCTCTGTGTGCTGGAATTTTATTTCTCCTCTAGTAATAGCATCCCTTGCCAGAAGAAAATTGCATTAAAAAATGAAAAAAACAGTTAAAAAAGATGGATTGAATATACGCGGATGGGTTCGCGACCGGATTCTTTTCCTTGCTATGGGGATATTTGTGGTCGGTGCTACAGGCTATATTGGCGCCGGGAAAGTACTGGATGCCCAAAGTATGTGGATGCATCCTGTTCGTGAGTTTGCATTGTTGATATCCCTGATCGGTGTGATTTCACTTGGTTATGAAATCTTTTTAAGGGAGCTGACCTTTAACGAATATAAAGAAGCATTGCAGGAAATTGTTAATCCAGATGCCGTTCGTTTGGGGATACAAGGTATCTATAAAAACCGTTCGGAGCTAGCGCAAGCCACTTCTTTTGAAGTATTGTTTAAAAATGTCAAGGAGGAGATTTTTATAGGCGGTTCTTCTCTTTTGTCTATTGCGACCGCCAGTCGCGAACTAATTAAGGATAAAGTTTTAAATGGAATCAAGGTCCGATTGTTGGTCATGGACCCTAACTCTACTGTCGTGGAGTTGATAACCCGTCAAGGTGGAGGCCGGCACACGTTTCTAAATGAAATAAACACATCACTTCTTTTATTGCAAAAACTACACCAGGAAATTGCCGATGCCAATACGCCGAATAAAGGTCAGTTGATCGTTCACAGTTATGAGACCATTCCATCGCACTCCTTCATCTCTATCGACGCGACAAGGTCTTCGGGAATAATCATTGCCGACATAGGGCCTTATCTTGGGCGCAGCACGCCACGACCCAGCATGCAGGTGGTCAATAAAAAGAAAGGTATGTTTAGTTATTGGAAAGAGATGAACGATATTATGTGGGAAAACAGTAAGCCGGTGAAGATGGAAGTCGACGGTCCTTCAGCTATAAACTCCAAGACCCTGGTTCTGGCGAGTGGAAACGAAACGGAATTTTATGATTCTGAAAATAACACTTGGCAAAAAGCATCGATCTGTCAAATGGGAAGTGATTGGCGCGGGATCAAAGGCGGTCAGTGGGTTTGGGTTCGTGATGGAGTAACAAAGGAAGAAGCTATAACAGGAACTAAGAAAAAATTTCGTCTACAATTTAATCTGCCACTTGAAAATACGGGCTCCATTCGTATCGCAGAAATGTTATTACGATCTGACGATGTTTGTCATATCTCCGTGAACGATGTGCGTCTGCTTCAAGAATATGGTGGTGCCGAATATCCAGATCCTTTTCTAATCGATATAGACAAATACATCCACGTCGGAGATAACACCATAATGTTTGATTTGATCAGTTACGCCAAGCCAGATGCTAAGGCCCCAGAAGACAACCTCGCTGGTCTCATTTACCGCTTGCACGTCGAATATTCCTAATCCTTATTTATCCTCTTCATAATATTTCTTTTTCAAATTATATCCTCTTTGGGACAGGCTCGGAATCATGTACACATGGTGATTTTTCAGATATTCTCATGAGGTAATAAGGCTTATAAGGTAATTTTTGGGTGATCATGTAACATATTGAATATAAAGGATTAAAATACAATCTACGATGTTGTTTTTCTGCTATAAATCACCTTAAATCAAATATTGACAGGGTAAGGTGGACTGCTATAATCCCGACTCCTGAGGCTTTCTCGTTTGGTCCCTCAGGCTTCAGCTAACATATTATGGTTGCAAGTCTAAAGGGATTTCTCACATGGGGACCCAGATAGCTATTAATGCCAACATAATATAGTAACTTTACAATTTTTCTGTTGAGTCTGGCGAAGCTTTTTATGGCTGAGTATTTTTATATTTCATTATTTGCAGTTGTTGCCCTGGTGGTGATAGGTGCCTTATTGGCATTATCTACTTTGCTGGGTCCGCGCAATGCAACTCCCCAAAAATTACTGCCTTATGAGTGTGGCATTGTTCCAACGGAAGAAGCCAAAGGCAAGTATCCAGTACGTTTTGCAACTATTGCCATGCTTTTCATCATTTTTGATGTGGAGGTGGTTTTCATGTACCCATGGGCGGTGGCGTTGGGTGAACTGAAGCTTTTTGGTTTGATTGAAATGCTTATTTTTATAATCATTCTGGGAATCGCATACGTCTACATTTGGGGACGAGGAGGATTAGAATGGGATTGATTGATCAAGCAGTTGACGCGTTTGAAAACGAAGTAAACAATTTAAAATTGAATGTTCAGGATGCTGTGGAGGCGATGGATTATGAATACTCCGGCTCCCTATACGATACTGTTTTAACTACAAAATTAGGGAAAGTAGTTGGTTGGGCACAAAAAAATGCTTTGTGGCCGGCGACCTTTGGTCTTGCGTGTTGTGCCATTGAAATGATGGCCATGGCAAATTCCCGTTGGGATGCTGCGCGTTTTGGAGCTGAAGTTTTCCGTGCCTCGCCGCGTCAAGCAGATTTGATGATTGTGTCGGGCCGCGTTTCACAGAAGATGGCCCCCATCCTCAAACAGATTTATGACCAAATGCCGGAACCTAAATGGGTGATCTCTATGGGAGCCTGTGCTTCCTGTGGCGGTATTTTTAATAATTATTCGATTGTACAGGGTGTTGATCGTGTTGTGCCGGTCGATGTATATGTTCCCGGATGTCCTCCTGGCCCCGAGGCCTTGTTGTATGGTGTTATTAAACTCCAGGAAAAAATAATGATGGAAGCGGGCACCGACAAGGCCAGAAAGAGGGTGGCATGACGAGTGAGGAGATCGTTGATAAGGTAAAGGCAGAACTTACCGATATCATACAGGATACCGATTTGCCACAGGGTGATGCAGTCATTTTTATTGCGCCAGACTCTCTGCAATCTGTCGCTCAATTTCTTAAAAATGATGTGGATTTAAAATTTGATTACCTTTCCGATATACGTGGCGTTGACTATTTACTTGAAGACCGAGAGCCTCGTTTTGAGGCCGTTTATCAACTGTACTCCATTGATAATCAGCATTCCATAAGGGTTCGTGTGGGGATAGAGGAGGATAATCCCTCTGTTCCCACAGTATCGAATTTGTGGAAGGGTGCCCTTTATCCTGAGCAGGAATTATTCGACATGTTCGGAATCAACGTTGAAGGTCATCCAACAATGGAGCGTTTGATTATGCCTAAGGATTGGGAGGGTTTCCCGCTAAGAAAAGATTATCCGTTAACAACAGAAACCGTTGCTTTTTCTCATAATAGGGATTTTAAAAGCGAATTGGTTAAATCGAAACCACCGACTCGATAAGGCGACTCGTGAGCGTAACTGAACAGGGACTGCTGCAGCGTGATAAAGATACGATGACCCTCAACATGGGTCCGCAACACCCGAGTACCCATGGAGTGTTTCGTGTCATCTTGGAAATGGATGGCGAAGTTGTCAAGACCGCTGAACCTGAGATCGGATACCTGCATACGGGAATCGAAAAAACTTCTGAGAACAAACGTTATGCGCACGTCATCCCGATGACGGATCGTTTGGATTATCTCAATCCTCCTGGAAACAATCTTGCGTTTTGTCTTAGCACTGAAAAACTCTTGGAAATTGAAATTCCTGATCGGGCAAATGCTCTTCGAGTGATCATGTGCGAACTCTCTCGTATTGCCAGTCATCTTGTCTGGTTGGGAACACATGCGCTAGATATTGGGGCGATGACAGTTTTCCTTTATTGTTGGCGAGAGCGCGAGATGATTCTGGATCTAAATGAGGAAATTTCGGGAGTTCGTATGATGACGAGTTACATTCGCGTTGGTGGAGTGGCAAAAGACGCTACTCGATCATGGTTGGATGGCATTCTTGATTTTGTACAATATTTCCCCGAAAAAGTAGACGAATACGAAAGATTGCTCACCAACAATCCAATATGGTTGGACCGTACAGAAGGTGTCGGTGCTTTTACTCGGGAAGAAGCGATTAATTGGAGTTTGAGCGGCCCGGCATTACGGGCTTCGGGGGTGAATTGGGATATTCGTAAATCGCAGCCTTACAGCGGCTATGAAAATTATAATTTTGAGGTTCCCGTTCAAAACAACGGTGATATTTTTGATCGCTACCGTGTACGGATTGAAGAAATGCGACAGAGCCGCTCTATCATTCAGCAGGTCTTAGAGGATCTTCCAGGCGGGCCTTACAAGGCTCCGGACAATAAAGTCTCTTTGCCAGCCCGCGAAACACTTCATACTAGCATGGAAGCTTTGATCCATCATTTTAAACTGGTGTCAGAAGGAATCAGCGTTCCGAAGGGTGAAACTTATGTGCCGATTGAAGGAGCAAGAGGCGAAGTCGGGTTTTACATTGTCAGCGATGGAACTAATGTTCCATCACGGGTCAAACTCCGAGCGCCTTCGTTTATGGCGATCCCAGGGATGTGTAAGATGATGGAAGGTTGCTATATCGCAGATGTGGTTGGCATCATTGGTAGCATCGATATTGTAATGGGAGAAGTAGATCGCTAGATTTAGAGCAGTTGAGTTTTTAGCCTTTTATTTCTAGTTTATACCCTCTTGGAATTGCGGAGGGGAGCCGACAGTAATAAATGAATTATGGCAGAGTATAAATTTACAAAAGATCAGGAAAAAGAGATCAGCGGCATTCTTGCAAAGTACCCGGTTAAAACTTCGGCGTTACTTCCTTTGTTGACTCTGGTGCAACGATCGGACCAGGTAGTTAGTCCGGGAGCGATGGTTGCGATAGGAAAAAAACTGGATGTTTCCCCTGCTTACGTTCAGTCAGTTATGTCCTTTTATACGATGTACCACACGGAAAAAGTGGGAAAGTATATGATTCTGTTCTGTATCAATATTAGTTGCCAATTGAACGGATGCGACAAGCTCCTTGAGCACACAGCAAAAAAACTGAATATCAAGGTAGGAGAAACCACCTCGGACGAAAAGTTCACCCTGCATCGAGAGGAATGTTTGGCTGCTTGCACGGAAGCGCCGATGATGCGGGTCAATGATACTTATTATGGAAACCTGACTGAACAGCGCATCGATCAGATCATCGACTCACTGGATTGATTTATGACTCAGATTCTATTTAAAGATATAAATAAAAAAAATCTTCATACGATGAAGGTGTATGAGGGGCTTGGTGGCTACCAGTCTCTAAAAAAGGCGTTTTCCCAAAAGCCCGAAGAGATTGTTGAGGCGGTAAAGGCATCCGGTTTACGGGGTCGCGGTGGAGCCGGGTTTCCTACTGGACTGAAATGGAGTTTTCTCGCCAAGGATGTTTTTCCGCGTTACCTCTGTTGCAATGCGGATGAGTCCGAGCCAGGAACTTGTAAAGACCGGGAGTTATTGCTTAAAAACCCACACCTTCTTATTGAGGGAATGATCTTATGTTCCTATGCCTGTCGAATAGAAACGGGTTATATCTATTTGCGCGGAGAGTTTCACGATCTTAGTCTAATCATGGACAAAGCTCTGGATGAAGCGCGTGCAAAAGGTTATTTGGGAACAAATATTTTAGGTTCCGGGTTTAACTTGGAAATCCATACGCATCTGGGGGCGGGAGCCTATATATGTGGAGAAGAATCAGCGTTACTTAACTCTCTTGAAGGTGGTCGCGGGGAGCCCAGAATGAAACCGCCTTTTCCTGCGGTTGAAGGGTTGTACTCGAAGCCGACAGTTATTAACAATGTTGAAACATTGTGTGTAGTTCCTTTCATCGTAAATGAAGGTGCAGATAAATATGCGGCTTTGGGAACAGAAAAAAGTAAGGGAACAAAATTGGTGAGTGTTTCTGGTCATGTAAAAAAACCCGGTAATTATGAAATTGAACTGGGGACACCTACAAGCGAACTTATTTTTAACATGGCCGGGGGAATTCAAAACGATAACAAACTTAAAGCGTTTATCCCGGGAGGATCTTCCGTTCCCATGTTGCCAGCGGATAAAGTCGATACTCCCTATGATTATGAATCGCTTGCGGCAGCAGGCACCATGTTGGGTTCCGGCGCGTTAATTGTTATTGATGACAGTATTAATATCGTAGAGGCTACGTTACGGCTCATTAGCTTTTACATGCATGAGTCCTGCGGGAAATGTACGCCTTGTCGCGAAGGAACGCGCTGGCTCCATCAGATTGTGGAACGCATCATGCAAAACAAGGGGCAATTGGAATATATTACTAAGCTTGAAGATATTTGCGACAATATGGCGTTTAAAACTTTTTGTCCACTTGCCGATGCTTGTGTCGCTCCAGTTGTGAGCAGCATTAAGTATTTTCGCTCGGATTATGAAGAATATTTTAAAAATGTTCCTGCTGGTGTAGCTAGGTGATAACAGGAAATTATTGAGGGCTTTATGTCTGATATTACTTTGACGATTGACGGGAAATCAGTCACTGTTCCAAAGGGAACAAAAGTGGTGGATGCTGCCAAACAGGTTGATGTAAATATTCCTGTTTTTTGCTATCACGAGAAAATCGGTCCGTTAGGTTGTTGTCGTATGTGTCTTGTTGAGGTTGAAAAAATGCCGAAACTCATGACCGCATGTACGATGGATGTAGCTCCAGATATGGTTGTGAACACCGTAGGTGATAAGGTTGAAAAAGCGCAGAAAGGTGTGCTGGAATTTACGCTTCTCAATCATCCTCTAGACTGCCCGGTTTGTGATAAGGGCGGTGAATGTCCGCTTCAGGATAACACTTTCAAGTATGGTCCGCCGGATACGCGAATGGAGTTTCATCGCGCCAATAATGTTAAAGCAACCCCTCTCAGTCCGGTAATTACGATTGATCGGGAACGTTGTATCGCCTGCCAACGTTGTACGGCGTACAGCGAACGCATTGAGCAGGACCGCGGTCTGGTAATGTTAAACCGTGGATTCCATAACGAGGTCAATACGTTCAATAACGAACCGTATGACAATCGTTTTTCTGGAAACGTAATTGATATTTGTCCTGTGGGAGCTTTAACGAATACGGATTTTCGTTTCAAGGCGCGTACCTGGGATTTGGTGAATCAGGATACTCTGTGCGCGAATTGTGGTTGTAATTGTAATATCACTTTTGGGACTCGACTTAATGAGTTCATGCGTATTGAAGCGAGGCCCAATGATATGGTGGACGATGGCTGGATTTGTGATAAGGGGCGTTGGGGCCATGATTTCGTAGAAAATAAAAATCGGATAACTACTGTTCGGGAAAACAATATAAGGGAAACTGAGCCCTCTTCTTTTCCAAGTTTTCCGATTGATACGCCGACCGAAAATGCTGCTGAAAAAGTGGTGGAGGCATTCAAAAAAATAGCGGATGAACATGGCCCTGAAAGCATAGGATTTCTGGGATCTCCATACGCAACGAATGAAGAGAACTATCTATACCAAAAATTATTTCGACTATTAGGGACAAACAATATCGATCATAAATCGTATCTGGACACTCCGGGATTGCCGATTGACCATTACGATATTGAGCAGATTGAAAATTCTAATGTCGTTTTATTGATTGCCTGTGACCCAACCGAAGAGTTGCCTATTCTCGATCTGAGAATCAAGAAGGCGGTTTCCCGATGTGGGACAAAACTTCTTTCTCTAAATGATCAGGGTACAGCATTGGATAAATATGCAGATCTAAAAATAAAATATAAAGTTGGCTCGGAAGCCTATGCCATCGATGCACTTACAAAAAGTTTAGCTAGTGAGCTAGGAGAGTCGATAGATTTTTCCTCTAACCTTAAGCAAACCGGAATTTCTAAGGATGAAATGAAGTCGTTGGTGGAAGCGGTTAGATCAAGTATGAAAATTTGTGTCGTATACAACCCCGCTGCGCTGTCCGGAGATACGGTTCTTCGAGTCAAACGCTTGCTTTCTATGATTACTAAAATTCCTACAGTAGAGTGTGGAGCTATTCCTGCAGCCCCAGCTACTAATGCTGTCGGTGCTATGGACATGGGTCTTGTGTCTGATTTCTACCCGGGCGGTGTCTCGGTTTCAGACAGCGAGAAGGTTAAAGAGTTATGGGGGGAAACTGCGCCCACGAAAGCTGGGCTGACGGCCTTGGAGATGATTGCGAAAGCAAAAAGTGGTGAGCTAAAAGCATTATGGGTTCATCGATCTAACCCGGTTGTAGATTTTCCTGGGAGGGCTCAAGTGGTTGAGGCCCTAAAGAACCTGGATCTACTAGTGGTGCATGACATGCTGGCAACGGAAACAACCCAACTTGCGAAAATCGTGTTGCCTTCTAATGGGCCAGGCTTTGATGAAGGTACGACCACCAATATTGGCGGCAGGGTTCAAGCTAGAAAAAAAGCTTTAGACTCTAATGGTATTGCCGACTGGAAGCTAATCAGTGTGATGTTGAAAAGACTGGGGGATGAAACGGATTACTCGCGAGTAGCGAAAGTTTTGGATGAAATTTCAAAAAAGGTTCCAGGTTACCAGGAAATTAATAGTAGGTTGGTCGGTAAATTGGGATGCAATAGGGAGCAAGTAGTGAGTGAGGCGGTTTCTCCCGGCAACCTTAAAAGCGCTGGGAGCAGTAAGGGTAAATTGAGGTTACGTTTGGTGACGTATTTGTTTGCCCACGATAAAATTCTTGATGCTTCATCAAAATTGGCTCACCACTTCAAGTCTTCTTCGGCTTTTCTCAATGAAGCAGATGCAAGGAATTTAGGGGTTGCCGATGGGGATGTTATTCGGCTCTCCGGAAATGGAATAGAAATAGATGCCGAACTCACAATAGATAATCGATGTATGGCTGGGGGCATAGTGGTGCCAAAAGTTTCTGATGAACAGGGTGTTAATGGATTGCTAAATCTCGATGGTAGCCCAGCATGGGTAGATATTAAAAAAGTTTGATGGAATTTCCCGGAGAACGATAGTTTGGATTGGATAACTGAATTTTTAGATGAACTGTGGGATTTTATCGTTCAATCTTTAGCAGATAACGTTCCTTTAATTGTTGGGAGCGTTAAAGCAATAGTGATTGCTGTTGCTGTAATGTCTGTTGTGCCAGGCCTTGTCTGGCTCGAGCGGAGGTTGATGGGTCGTTTTCAGGTGCGCTTGGGCCCCAATCGTGTAGGGCCATTTGGGTTTGGACAGCCAATGGCGGATACGATCAAATTGCTTTTTAAAGAATCAATCATTCAATCTTCGGCAGATAAGTTTTTGTTTCACCTTGCACCTGCTGTGGTTGTTTTTACGGCGATTGTTGCATTTGCGGTAATTCCTTTTGGTGCTCCGTTCGAAGTATTTGGTCAGAATATTGAGTTGTGGGGTGCAAATGTTAATAGCGGAATTTTATTTGTTTTTGCTATTTCGGGAATGGGGATTTATGGGATGGTGATCGCCGGGTTGTCTTCAAATAATAAGTATTCACTGATGGGTGGTTTGCGTTCCTCAGCACAAATGATTAGCTATGAGTTAACTCTAGGGCTTTCGGCTCTGAGCATCATTATCCTTACTGGCTCTTTAAACTTGGTGGACATGGTGACAGCACAGAAGAGTGTGCCTTTTATCCTTATTCAGCCTTTGGCGTTTTTATTATTTTTTGTTGCCGGTGTGGCTGAGACAAACCGCGCTCCCTTTGATTTGCCCGAAGCAGAGCAGGAACTGGTTGCCGGGTTCCATACAGAATATACGGGAATGAAGTTTGCCATGTTTTTTATGGGTGAATATATCAATATGGTGACTATGAGTGCTTTGGTAACCTTGTTGTTTTTGGGTGGATGGAATACTTATGGAATTCCGGTTTGGCCGATTGTTGCATTTATTGCCAAAGTGGTTTTCCTTTTATGTGTTTTTATATGGCTGCGTTCAACGTTTCCAAGGATTCGTTATGACAGATTAATGACTTTTGGTTGGAAAGTTTTGCTGCCTTTATGTTTATTAAATTTGCTAATCACCGGCACAATTAAGGTGCTGTAGGACCGGGAGAAGCTATGTTCCAAGCTACTTTTGCGGGTGTTAAAAATTTATTGATCGGAATGGGTGTGACCTTCCGCAACATGTTGAGCAAGCCGGTCACTATACAGTACCCGGAAGTTAAACGTGTCATGCCTGCACGGTATCGTGGTCGCCATTTTCTTAATCGTGATGAAGAGGGATTGGAACGATGTGTGGGTTGTAGTTTGTGCTCCATCAACTGTCCAGTGGGTTGTATTCATGTTGTGTCCGCAGAGAATGATCCGGACAATCCGGTTTCAAAAGGAGAACGCTATGCCGAGGTTTATGAGATCAATCTCCTGCGTTGCATCTATTGTGGGTATTGTGAAGAGGCTTGCCCGGTAGATGCAGTGGTGCTTCGAGAGCATTATGAGCTTGCAGATTACGATCGAGAAAATTACATCATGGAGAAGCAAGATCTTCTAGTTTATCCTGAGCCCAATGAGTTCCGAGTCAATGTTTTGGGTAACACGGAACGTGTTAACAAATAAAGCGGAATGATTTGGGTTCGTTTCGTTTTAACGCTTCAAGATATTAAATACAGTATTTTCAGGGAGTGTATGTGTGTTTGATTTAGCAACTGTATTTGAATTTACGCGCGATACAGTCATTTTTACCGTTGGGTTAACAGCTGTGCTTGCTAGCCTAGGGGTCATTTTATGTTCCTCCCCAATTTACTGTGCGTTGTATCTTATTAGCCACATGATTTGTCTTGCGTTGCTCTTTCTACTTTATAACGCTGAATTTCTAGCTGTAGTTCAGATTATTGTCTATGCAGGAGCGGTCATGATTTTGTTTCTATTCATCATCGCATTACTTGGGGGAAAGAAGGAAGTTCAAGAGCTTACATTTGAACGTTCGATTGCGTTTGCCTTTATTTTTACTCTGCTGGGCGAATTATATTTGTCTGCAACGGTAGGCCCGACTAAGCAGATTGAAGGAAAAATCAACCCCGAAATATTTGGTACTGCCAAGGCGATAGGGCTGGAACTATACTCCAAACACCTTGTGGCCTTTGAGCTGGCTTCGGCCTTGTTATTAGTAGCTGCTGTGGGTGTTATTTGTCTAGCAAAGTTTTCTTTTACTCCTTTAAAAAGGCGATAAGTATGGGTCAGGAGTTTGTATTGCTTATTAGCTCATCAGTTTTTTGTGTCGGAGCCTGTGGTTTTATCATCCGCAAGAACCCGTTGATTATGTTTATGTCTGTTGAGTTGATGCTAAACTCAGTAAACTTTCTTTTGATTGCTTATTCCAGTTTTTTGAATTCCCTAGATGGTCAAATTTTTGCTTTGATCATAATGACTGTTGCTGCCGCTGAAGTAGTAGTTGGACTGGCTATAATTCTTACAATTTTTCGCACCCGACAGGAAATGGATGTGAATCATATCAATGCTCTGAAAGGTTAAACTTTGTTCGCAAGCAGTTGGCTCATTTTATTATTCCCTTTGGTCGGATTTATTTTTCTCAGTTGGTATGGGAATCGAATTTCGAAGATACTGGTTGGATCAATCGGCTGCGGTGTCGTTGGGGCGTCTTTCCTCGCTTCGCTAGTGGCGTTGAGTAATTTGCTTTTTTTGCCTTCGGAAGAACGGGTAGGCAAAGTCCAGGTCCTGTACCAATGGATTTCATCAGCAAATTTTAAGCTAGACCTCTCCATTCTAGTGGATCCACTTTCTGTTTTCATGTTCCTCATTGTTACAGGGGTTGGTTTTATAATTCATATTTACTCAATTGGTTATATGCATGACGACCCTGAGTATGCGCGGTTTTTTTCTTATTTAAATCTATTCATTTTTTCCATGCTGGTTTTGGTGGCAGCAGCGGATTTCTTTTTCCTTATAGTTGGATGGGCTCTGGTCGGGCTGGCTTCTTATTTGCTGATAGGATTTTATAAAGAGAAAACCAGTGCTGTGCTTGCAGCACGTAAAGCTTTTGTAATGAATGTTATCGGCGATGTTGGCATGGTGATCGCGGCTTTTGTTATTTTTGAGTCTTTTGGGACCTTAAATTTTATCGAGGTCTTTGCTGCGGCACCAGGAACCTTTCGGGTTAATGACGACCAAATTCTTTTAATAACTTTATTGCTTCTTGTTGGTGCATTTGCAAAATCAGCACAACTCCCATTGCATACCTGGTTACCTGATGCAATGGAAGGGCCGACTCCTGTTAGCGCGTTGATCCATGCTGCAACTATGGTAACTGCTGGAGTTTATCTCATTGCCCGGTGTCATGTGTTGTATGAACTGGCTCCCTTCACAATGTATTTGATAGCTGCAATTGGAGTGTTAACAGCAATTTTCGCTGGCACGATGGGAATGTTGCAATATGACATCAAGCGGGTGATCGCCTATTCCACTATGAGTCAGCTTGGCTATATGTTTCTTGCAATGGGAATAGGGGTATATAGCCTTGGCATGTTTCATCTAATGACACATGCCTTTTTCAAAGCGCTGTTATTTCTTGCGGCAGGGAGTGTTATTCATGCAATGGATGGGGAACAGGATATTAGAAAGATGGGCGGGCTGAGAAAGGTTATGCCCCTGACTCATGGTACATTTTTGATTGGTGCTTTAGCATTGGCCGGGTTCCCGCTCACGAGCGGCTACTTTAGTAAGGAAGCAATTATTCTCAGCTCTTATCACGAAGACATGGGAAATTTTATTTTTTGGGCGATCGCACTCATCACCGCGGGGATGACGGCTTTTTATATTTTTCGAGTTTATTTCTCTACGTTTATTGGTGAAACAAAGAGTCCGGATGCACACCCTCATGAATCTCCCACAACGATGGTCCTGCCTTTAATTGTTTTAGCGGTTTTTGCGTTGGGTGGGGGGTTGTTAAGCCCGCTAGTAGATGGATTTCTTGCACCAGTCTTTGGTCGCGAGGCCCATCATTTCCATGATGGCTTTTTGGAAACTATCGCACTCATTGCTGGAATTGGTGGTATAGCTACTGCGGCGTTAGTGTACCAAGTAAGTAAAGATCGCATAGAACTGATGAAAGAAGCGCTTGCCCCGTTGTATGATTTGGTATTCCATAAATATTATATCGATGAGATTTATGACCTATTAATTGTAAAACCCACCAAAGCGATTGGGGCTTTTATGGAAGAAAAGGCTGAAAAGCAGGGGATTGACTTTGCAGTCGATGAGGTGGGTTTTCAGGTTAAAGAAGTTAGTCGGGGAATCGGTTTCTGGCAGTCGGGTAGGATACGTACATACGCATTAAACATGGTTGCCGGCATGGTAATTATTTTATTATTTGTAGTTTTTCTGTAGATAAAAATGCTATCCCTTATTATTTTCATTCCTCTTTTAACAGCGCTGGCACTGATATTTGTTGGCCGTGATAATACCGGACTGATCAAGATAGCAGGTATAGGTGCAGCCACTTCAACCCTGCTGGTTTCTCTATGGTTATTGTTTGCTTTTGATGTGAGTAATCCGGGAATGCAGTTTGTGCAGACCTTGCATTGGGTTCCTGCTCTTCATATTAATTATCTTGTTGGTATTGATGGAATTAGTTTGTGGATGGTGGTCTTGACTGCCCTTTTGGGTGTCATATCCATTTTTATGTCACTGAATCAGAAGAAAGACCTTAGAAATTTTATAGCTCTGATGTTGGCTTTGGAAGCGGGTACACTGGGTGTTTTTCTGGCTTTGGATACCATTCTCTTTTATGTTTTTTGGGAATTAATGTTGGTTCCCACTTATTTTATAATTGGCCTCTGGGGTGAGGGGCGTCGCGTTTATGCCACTATGAAGTTTGTGATCTACACGTTAGTAGGCAGTTTGCTGATGTTAGTAGCTATCCTAACTCTTACCATGGTTCATTATGGAGCAACACATGAAGTGACTTTTGATCTACGCATTCTTGCTCACACTCATATTGATCCATTCATGCAAATTTGGATGTTTCTATTCTTTTTTGTGGCGTTTGCGATCAAGATTCCCGTTTTTCCTCTCCATAGTTGGCTACCGCATGCCTATATGGCATGCCCCATTCCTGCATTGATACTTTTAACTGGGGCTATGTCTAAAACCGGCGCCTATGGTTTTTTACGTTTTTGCTTGCCTCTTTTCCCTGAAGCGATTGAAAGCATGGCTTTAGTTATTGGATTCATGGCTGCATCAGGTATGGTTTATGGTGCATGGATAGCTCTTGCGCAAAAAGACATTAAAGCTCTTGTGGCCTATTCCAGTATCAGTCACCTTGGATTCATTGTCCTGGGAATTTTTGCTCAAAATGGAGAAGGTATTGAAGGTAGTGTTTTGCAAATGTTTAACCACGGAATTATAGCTTCTGCATTGTTTCTAATTGTTGGGTTTATTGAATTTAGAATGGGTACGCGAAACCTTGGAGAACTGCGTGGACTCAGCAAATCCATGCCGGTTCTTTATGGTGTTTTCATGCTTGTCATGCTAGCTGCATTGGGATTACCAGGATTGAACGGTTTTGTAGGTGAGTTCTTGATTCTAATGGGCGTTTGGACTTCGCATTTATTGGCTGGTCTCGCAAGCATTTTAGTGCTGATGGGTGGGTTATCCATTGTATTTGCTTCCGTATATATGCTCTATATGTTTCAGGGTTCCATGCAGGAAAAACCCACCGTTGAAAATAATTCTGATATTAGCTCAAGCGAATTCAAACTTCTTCTCCCCGCCTGCATTTTGATCTTATTGATTGGGTTATACCCAAAACCTATCATCGACCGTGTATCTCCCTCTGTTGAATCTTTGTTGCATCTCGAAAAAACCGTTAATTTGGAAACAGGAAAAGATAACGATCATCATTAAGCGGTCGGCTCGTTTGTAAATCACGATCTTCTTTAGCAGTTTTTTGCTCTGTTTGCGTTTAGAAATCCAATCTATGAAATTTGGAGAAAAAATCGTTGAAGGTGTTTTTCTGGAAAGACCAAATCGATATCTTGCGCGGGTGGAGATTGGTGGTAAGGAAACCCTGGCACATGTGCCCGATCCGGGACGGTTGCCAGGTTTGTTGCTTGCTAATCGCAAGGTTAGACTGGTTCATCAACCCAGTGAAAAGCGCAAAACAGATTACACACTTGTTTTAGTTCGACATGGATCAATTTGGGTTTCGGTATTCCCTGCTTTCGCCAATTCTTTGGTATCGAATGCATTAATGGAAAAATCCCTGTCTTTTTTTAAAGGCTATTCCAGTTTTGCGAGTGAAGTTAAAGCGGGTAATAGTAGGTTTGACTTTAAACTGGAGTTTCTTAGTAAGTCTGTATATATGGAAGTGAAGTCCGTTAGTTTGGTTAAGGACGGTGTTGGTAAGTTTCCCGATGCACCCACAAAAAGAGGCCTAAAGCATGTTAAGGAGCTAATAGATTTTTGTGGAAAAGGCTATCGCACGGCTATTTTATTTGTTTCCCAGAGGCAAGATACAATATCAATCACTTGTAACGATGAAATTGATCCTGAGTTCAGTCAATGGCTTCGTAGAGCTGAGAAGGAAGGGGTGGAACTCTATGGGATGAATTGTGATGTGACCCCTACTACTATTTCTTTAAACCATCAAGTGAAGGTGATTCTTTAAAATTTAATGCTTATAACGCTTCAAGTCCAATCTATGATTAAATCTAAAACTGGGGTGACAAACCAGATATCATTGAACTTTACATAATCCTGTTTCACGATAAGGTAGAAAAATTACAGAGCACGAATCTTCAATGGTGAAAATATTTTGAAAAGAAAACTAGAGAATAATAGAAAAAAAAGGGTTAAAAAACCTCCCACAAAAACCGTTACTTTATGGGATCAGGCATCGCGTTGGTACGATTCCTTGGTTGGTTCGCAGGGGACTGATTTCCAAAAAGATATTATTATGCCCGGTGTGCTAAAAATGCTGAACGCTAAAAAAGGCGATAGAATAATGGACTTGGCTTGTGGGCAGGGAGTCTTTTCACGATTTTTATCTCGAAAAGGAATTCGTGTTGAAGGGCTAGATTCTTCAGCGGAGCTAATAAACCGCGCTAAAACTTGGTCGAATTCTTCCGTACGTTTTCGTGTTGGCGATGTGGCAAACCCTAAAAACTTCGAAAAAGACCGCTTTGATGGAATGGCTTGCTTGATGGCCATCCAGAATATTGAAAATATTGAAGCGTTGTTTAAAAATGCGGCCATAGGGTTAAAACCGCAATGTCATTTGGTTTTTGTGATGACGCACCCCTGCTTCCGTATCCCAAGGCAGACTCACTGGGGTTGGGACGAAGAAAAAAAGATGGAATATCGAAGGATAGATCATTATAAAACGAAAACAAATGTTCCAATTCTCACACCCCCTTTTGCAAATAAAGATTCTTTTACCCTTACCTACCATCGTCCACTTGAAAGTTATTTTGCTGCGCTTTCGAGTGCGGGATTTGCAGTAGATGGGTTGGAGGAATGGATATCAAACAAAAAGAGTGAGCCAGGAAAAAGAGCAAAAGCTGAAAACCGTTCGCGTAAAGAAATTCCTCTTTTTCTTGCTTTGCGAGCTAAATTGATTGGATGAAAATTCTATGAAGAGTTTTACCTATGAACTTCCGGAGCAAGGTAGGTTTCTTTCTCTGATCAGGGAAAACTTATTAAAGATTGGTGAGGAATGGCGAGAGATCGCAGATTATATGCTTCAAGGGCATGTTGAATACAAACCCCTCCGCAGCAACCCCATGCAGTCTGGAGCGCAATTTATTTATCAGAGGGCCCGCCTGAATTTGACTCTTTATTTTCCCGAAAAAATATTCAATCGTTTTATGGGATGGATGGACTCAGAAAAAGTAGAAATTTTAAAAGCCGTTGCGCAGGCCTCTTTGTCTAAGAGGTCTGGTTATGATGTTTATGAATTCAAAATCCATGGAATTATTAGTGACTCATGAAATTTGGAATTATTCGGCTGTCTCCTCCCAGGTAAAAGAGAAGGGAATGTCATCTTCAATGGCTTGGCGAATGTCTTTCATCCAAGTTTGATAAAAGGTTGAATTGTGTAATGTCAGTAAATGCATAGCTAGAATTTCTCCTGCCATAATTAAGTGCCTTAGATAAGCCTTTGAATAGTTTTTGCAGGTGTAGCAGCAGCAATTTAAATCAATAGGTTCAGGATCATTTTGATATTGAGAATTTTTAATATTTATTTTTCCACCGGTTACAAATAAATACCCATTTCTAGCATTGCGGGTAGGCATAACGCAGTCGAACATATCTATTCCCATAGAACTACAAGTTAAAAGATTTTCAGGAGTTCCTACACCCATTAGGTATCTGGGTTTCTGTGCGGGGAGGAATGAGGTTGTTAGCTCCGTCATTTCGTTCATTAATTTTTTTTCTTCTCCCACACTCAATCCACCAATTGCATAGCCAGAAAAATCCAATGCAGTAATTTGTTCTGCGCTTTCTTTTCGCAAGCTTGGGTGCATACCTCCCTGTACTATTCCAAATAGAGATTGATTGCCAGGCTGGAAGGTATCTTTGCACCGTTTAGCCCAACGAGTAGTGAGTTGTAATGATTTCTTAGTTGTCGAAAGATCTGAGGGATAAGGAGTCGGTTCATCAAATGCCATGATAATATCCGCACCTAATGCTTTTTGAATTTCTATAGCTTTTTCAGGGGAAATAAAATGGCTTGAACCATCAATATGCGATTTAAAATTTACCCCTTCCTCAGTTACCTTTGTTAACTTGTTCAAGCTGAAAACCTGATAGCCGCCACTGTCTGTAAGGATGGGATGGCGCCAGTTCATAAAACTATGGAGCCCGCCCAGTGATTGAATCAACTCGTGTCCTGGTCTTAAGTAAAGGTGATAGGTATTTCCTAAGATGATTTGCGCCCCAATGGATTCCAAATTTTCAGGTGTTAAGGCTTTAACGGTTGCCTGGGTACCAACGGGCATAAAACAAGGAGTATTAATTTTTCCGCGTGGTGTTGTTAAAACTCCAAGCCGTGCAGAGGAGTGACTATGTTTCTTTAATACTTCGAATTTAATCACTTTTTATTCAGAAGTAGAACTGTATTATTGACTTGGTTGGAGTAACAATGTTTCTAGAATTGCTTTTTGCACGTGCAACCTATTCTCTGCCTGATCAAAAACAATAGAATCCTTTCCATCCAACACTTCGGAAGTGATTTCCATTCCACGGTGAGCCGGTAGACAATGCATCACTAATGAATTTTTTCCTGTAGCGTTTAGTAGTTTTTGGTTAATTTGATAAGGAACCAAAATTTTCTCTTTTTTCTCCAGGTCGCCAGTATCTCCCATGCTTATCCAGACATCTGTATATATGATATCCGCATCTTTTACAGCGTCAAAAGGATCTTCGATGATCTCGACTTTTCCATTTCCGTGGAGTTGGGGTAGCGAGGAAGGTTTGAATTCGGGTGGGCAGGCGATAACTAATTCCATTCCCATCAATGATGCCCCGGTCATCCATGAATACGCTACATTATTAGCATCTCCGACATAAGCTATTTTTACACTCTCTATCTTCCCGAGTTTTTCTTTAATAGTAAAGATATCTGCAAGAATTTGGACAGGGTGATTCAAATCAGTGAGGCCATTAATTACAGGAATCGTGGCATGTTTTGCCAAATCTACCACTTCCTGATGGTTGTGAGTGCGAATCAGAATTCCGTTTAGATAACGGGACAGTACCTGGGCTGAATCTTTAAGTGTTTCTCCACGATTCAATTGTAATTGATCTCCAGTCAGAAAAAGAGCCTGACCGCCAAGTTCGTTCATTCCAACCTCAAAGGAAATTCGGGTGCGGGTGGAATGTTTATTGAAAATCATACCAAGCGATTTTCCCCTTAATGGAAGATGTTCTATACCTTTTTTCCTTTTCTCTTTTAAGGCTGTTGATTTTTCGAAGAGGGCCAGAATTTCTTCGCGGCTAAAGTCGTTGGTGGTTAAGAGATCTTTTTTCATAAAAATATTTAAAATATTAGATTTTCTTTTTTGATAATCGAGTAAGGCTTTTAGATAAAACAGGCATAAGTGTATCTATATCTTTACGGGAAATATTAAGAGGAGGAAGAAAGCGTAAAATATTTTTTTGAATGCAATTGATCAGAAAACCATTTTCCATACAATCCAGAACAACTTCATTCCCTGGTTTGCTAAGTTCAATTGCGAGCATCATTCCTTTGCCTCGAACATCTTTAACTATTGAGTGTTGTCGCGCTAAATTTTGCAGGCATCCTAAGAAGTAGTCTCCTGCTTCCGAAGATTTTTTTAAAAACCCGTTGCTTGTGATGACTTTTAATGATGCTAAAGCTGCTGCGCAAGCAAGTGGATTGCCTCCAAAAGTAGCGGCATGGGATCCCGGAACAAAAGATTTCATAACCTGATTTGTGCCACCCAGAGCTCCTATAGCTACCCCGCCTCCCAATGCTTTGGCGAGGGTCAAAATATCTGGTTTAATTTTAAATAATTCATGTGCAAACAAACTTCCGGTTCGACCAAACCCTGTTTGCACTTCATCAAATATTAAGAGAATGCCACTATTTTTGCAAAGCGATTTTAAATCCTTAAGATAAGAGGAGTCAGGTACGTTTACACCGCCTTCTCCTTGGATAGGTTCAACCAATATTGCACATGTTTTTTTGCTGACCAACTTTTTGACAGCTTGAATATTATTAAAGGGTACATATTTAAATCCCCGCAGTAGAGGTTGAAACCCAGCGTGAAATTTTTTCTGAGCAGTTGCTGATAAAGCTCCCAATGTTCGTCCATGAAAAGAATTATGCATTGTAATAATTTCAGTACGCTCGGGATGCCCTTGATCGAACGAAAACTTCCTAGCTAGTTTTATTGCCGATTCGATAGCTTCCGTGCCACTATTGCAAAAGAAAAATTTGTCAGCAAAGCAGAGGGATGTGAGTTGCTCTGCCAGTTTAGATTGGGATTCAATATGGTATAAATTTGAAACATGCAGGAGTGTCTCTGCTTGTTTCTTAATTGCAGAGACAACGGTCGGATGGCAATGTCCTAAGTTGTTTACCGCAAGACCGCTCACAAAATCCAAGTATTGTTTGTTATTTTTATCCCATACTTTTGTGCCTTTTCCCCGTACTAGCGCAATGGGGTATCGCCCATAGGTTTGAGCAATATATTTTTTCGTTAAATAGGCAATTTTTTGATTCTTATTCATAAAAACTTAAGAGGGCTATTAAGCCAAAAACTCTATCATAAAAAATATACGAAAAATATAAAAACCTTTGATAATGTTGCTTTTGTGGCAGAAAACAATCAAGCGCATTTATTGCGGTTTCCTGTTTTATCGAAATTGTCTTTTGAAAACTACCCGATTTAGATTTAAATGGAGGAGTTGTTGGCGGATTTTTTTATCGGAACGAAGCTGTAACGAAATACCAACACATTATGCTTGCTGCATAACCCAAGGCAATGGCGGGTGCCCACTTTAAATGAGACATGAAATGGTAATTTTTTCTTTCAACCCCCATAACGGCAACTCCTGCTGCTGAGCCTATAGAAAGCAAGCTGCCTCCTGTTCCTGCGGTCAGGGTAATTAATAGCCATTGGTCTACCCCCATAGTCGGATCCATTTTTAGAACGGCATACATGATAGGGATATTGTCAACGATAGCGGAAAGTACTCCCACAAGAATATTTGAGTAGGTAGGCCCCAGATTTCCATACATGCTTGCACTAACGAGTGCAAGATAACCAATATATTGCAAAGCACCCACGGCTGCAAGAACACCAAAGAAAAATAACAGGGTATCGAATTCGACTCTTTGCACTTCTGAGAAAATGTTTAGTCTAGGTTGATTTCTTGGCTCTTCAATACCTATTTTTTCCAGATGTTTTTGTTCGCCCCAGCGTTTTAAATAATAACCCTTAAACATCAAGAGGCCGAGACCAAGCATCATACCCATGAATGGAGGAAGATGCAGGAACTGATGGAAAGAAACCGCCGTGGCGATCGTAAAAATTCCTAAGCCAATGATGACCTTGGCGCCGGGTTTCATTTCAATCACTTCTTTGCCACCTTCAGGGTGTTCATCAGGAACAAAAAAATACATGATCGTTGCTGGTATGATCCAGTTTGCAATAGACGGTATTACGAGATAAGAAAACTCCATGGTTTGAACTTGCCCAGATGTCCACACCATAAGAGTTGTTATATCTCCAAACGGGCTCCATGCACCACCTGCATTAGCGGCTACAATAATGTTTACGAATGCAGGGACTATGAATTTGCCGTTGCCATTACTTACTGCCAGCGCAACCGTAGACATTAATAACGCGCTTGTTAGGTTGTCAGCAAGCGGTGAAAGCAGGAATGTGATTAATCCTGTAGCCCAAAAAAGTTTTCTAAACCCTAGTCCTTTTTTTAACAGCCATGCGCGTAGGGCTTTGAATACGTTTCTCTCATCCAGTGTATTAATATAGGTCATGGCTACCAGTAAGAAGAAAAACAGTTCGCCAATCTCTGCAATTAACTCCTTAACATAGTCGTGAGCATGTCCCCCGCCATGTTGTGCTTCATAGATACCGATCAAACCCCACATAAAACAACCGATTAAAATAACCGGCTTGGATTTTCGCATATGAATTTGTTCTTCAAATACGACTAACGTATATGCCAAGCAGAAACAAATGAGAGAGACATAACCAACCCATGTAAC
>CAZMBO010000002.1:26164-40065 GCA_964564655.1 uncultured Nitrospina sp.
AACTATTAAAGTTGACTGTTTGTGTATATATGTTAGTATTTCGTTAGGTAAGCGCTACTATCAGAAACCTTAATAATTGTTTGATTTTATTGAGTAGTTTTTCTGCATCCCAGTACCTTTCAGAAGGTAAGAAGCTAATCGATGAAGGGATAATAAGTCTTTTACCTCAAGGGAAAGCCTACCCTGAGAGCATCCATGAAGCGATGCGTTACAGTCTATTAGCTGGGGGAAAAAGGTTGCGTCCCATACTCGTTATGGCGGCGTCAGAAGCGGTAGGGGGAGATCGACATTCAGTTCTGCCATTCGCGGTAGCTGCTGAGATGATACATACCTACACCCTGATTCATGATGATCTTCCTGCTTTAGATAATGATGACCTGCGAAGGGGAAAACCTACAAACCATAAGGTTTTTGGTGAAGCGATTGCTATATTAGCAGGCGATGCGTTGTTGACACAGGCTTTCATCATAATGACCCGTGCGGTAGGGATGGAAAATATTCCACCCGATTATATTCTGAAAGCAACTCATGAGATGGCATGTGCGTTAGGTTCAACAGGAATGATTGGTGGGCAAGTAGTTGACCTCGAATCTGAAGGAAAACCAATCACTAAAGAAACTCTGGAATATATTCACGTTTATAAAACAGGGTTTTTGATTAAAGCTTGTATCAGGTGTGGTGGAATTCTAAGCCAGGCTAACGCGAGGCAATTAAACTCTCTGTCGAGGTTTGGGGCTCATATCGGACTTGCCTTCCAAATTATCGATGATATTCTTGATATAACAGGAGATCAGGAAAAACTGGGTAAGGATGTTGGTAGCGATTTGACGAAAGATAAGGCCACCTACCCAGCTTTGTACGGTTTGGAAGAATCAAAACGAAAAGCTGAAGAATTGGTAGGAGAAGCTGTAGATTGTTTAAAAGAATTTGATGGCCGAGCCGATCCCCTTAGAGAGATCGCACGGTTTTTTGTCCAACGAACTTTTTGACCGGGACCACCCATGAGCAAGTTATTAGATAGTGTTGATAGTCCCCAAGATTTAAAAAAGATACCCGTTGAAAAACTTCCCGAATTAGCGAAGGAAATCCGGGACATGCTTTTGGATACGATCTCCAAGACCGGTGGTCACCTGTCTTCCAATTTAGGAGTGGTAGAGTTGACGCTGGCGATGCATTACGTTTTCAACAGTCCTATAGACAAGTTTATCTGGGATGTGGGGCATCAGTCCTATGTTCACAAGTTGTTGACGGGAAGGAAAAGCAGGTTTAACACACTCCGTCAGTATGATGGACTTTGCGGGTTTACAAGGCGCGAAGAAAGCCAGCATGACCACTGGAATTGTGGACATGGGGGAACATCTATTTCTGCAGCATTGGCCTTTGCTAAGGCGCGTGATCTCAAGAAGGAAAAAAACGATGTGGTTGCGGTTATCGGTGATGGTTCCCTGACAGCTGGAATGGCTTTTGAAGGCCTCAACCATACTGGTCATATTCAAAGCGATATGGTCGTTGTACTCAACGATAATGAATGGTCTATTTCCGCCAATGTGGGAGGTATGTCCGCTCACTTAAGTAAAATCATGACCGGGCAGGTAATGCTAAAAATTAAGCAAGAGATCGGCCAGCTTCTTCTTGCTGTTCCAGGTATTGGAAAAGAAATTACCCGTTACGCCCACAAAATTGATGAAGCCATTAAAGGAGTATTTATCCCAGGTCGATTGTTTGAAGATCTTGGGTTTCGTTATGTTGGCCCAATAGATGGGCATGATGTGGAAGCGCTTATTGAAACGTTTACTACAGTTAAAGATCTCAAAGGGCCGACCCTCATGCATGTTATAACACGCAAGGGTAAGGGTTATGAGCAGGCTGAAGAGAAAGCAGATGTCTGGCATGGTGCCAAGCCTTTCAATGTATCAACGGGCGAGTTCCATAAGAAAAAAGCCAATCCGGCATATACCAGTGTGTTTGCAGATGCTCTAATTGAGCTTGCAAAAGAGGATGAAAAAGTGGTGGGCATAACAGCCGCAATGCCTGATGGAACAGGTATCAGTAAATTTGGAAAAGAGTTTCCAGATCGTACGTTTGATGTGGGTATGGCAGAACAGCATGCTGTGGCTTTTGCTGGTGCGTTGGCTATTGAGGGTTTTCGTCCGGTTGCGGCAATTTATTCCACGTTTTTGCAGCGTGCTTACGATCAGGTAGTTCATGATATTTGTCTAATGAACCTGGATGTCACATTTGCCTTGGATCGAGCAGGAATTGTAGGGGAAGATGGAGCTACGCATCAGGGGCTTTACGATATAGCCTTCCTAAGGACATTACCCAACATGGTGGTTATGGCACCAAAAGACGAGAATGAATTACGTCATATGTTAAAAACCGCTGTTTGTCATAAGGGTCCTGCGGCTTTGCGCTACCCAAGAGGTTCAGGGTTGGGAGTTCCAATAGATGAGGAAATGAAGGAATTGGAAATTGGTAAGGGTGAAGTGATCAAAGACGGTACAGATATTGCCATATTCGCATACGGCCATACGGTGGACCGAGCAATGACGGTTTCTGATATGTTTGAAAGAGAAGGTGTCAGCGTTGCCGTAATTAATGCACGTTTTGCAAAACCGGTGGATAAAGACTTAATCGTTCGATATGGAAAAATTGCTCGTTGTCTCGTAACCACTGAAGAGCATTCCTTGAAAGGTGGATTTGGTTCTGCTGTTCTTGAAGCGCTTCAAGAAGAACAGGCTTGTACCATACCCGTTAAATGTATTGGGTTGGGGGACATGGTTTTAGAGCATGGTGCGCCAGGAAAACAACGAAAGGACCTTAAGCTGGACCCGGAAGGCATGTTTGAGACTATAATGACTTTTTACGGATCCGTTGCAGAAATGGCCTCTTCGGGAAATGGCAAGAAATGGTTGCCGAGTAACGGCAAAAAAGTGGCTGTTGGTAACGGAAATAACGGCAATGTTAGAAAGAGTAATCTCACTGTCAAACAAAATTTGAATGACTAGAACCTCCTACGTAAAACGCTCCACCAAAGAAACTCAAATTGAAGTCAGCCTAAATCTTGATGGTTCCGGGATCCAAGATATTAAAACCCCAATTCCATTTTTAGATCATATGCTTTCGCAATTAGCAAAGCACGGTTATTTTGATTTGAAGGTAAAAGCTCAGGGCGATACACAAATAGACTTTCACCATACGGTTGAAGATGTTGGCATTGCTGTAGGCCAGGCTTTTAAAGAAGCACTGGGAGGCAAAAAAGGCATTCGCCGATTTGCGGAGGCCAGTGTTCCTCTCAATGAAGCCCTTGCCCAATGCATCATTGATATCAGTGGTCGAGCTTATCTTGTTTTTAATGTTGAATTGCCTAAAGCAAAACTAGGAGAGTTTGATGTCGAATTAGTCTCCGAGTTTTTTCAAGCTTTTTCTGCAAACAGCGGGACAACGCTACACCTAAATTCCCCATACTGGAGTAATTTGCATCATATTATCGAAGCCCTATTCAAAGCATTTGCTCGGGCACTGGACTCCGCTTGTTCTATTGATTCCCGTACTAGCGACATACCCTCTACTAAGGGTACCCTTTAGTTGATTGCAATTATTGATTACGGAATGGGCAATCTCCGTTCCGTGCAAAAGGGATTTGAAGCTGTTGGTGCCGAAGCCATTATCACTAGCGATTCACAGAAAATACTTTCAGCGAAATCTGTTGTCTTACCGGGTGTGGGTGCTTTTAAAGCTTGCATGGATAATCTAGAGCAATTTTGTCTCATTGATACGGTCAAAAAATCGGTTCAAAGTGGCAAACCCTTTCTGGGAATTTGTCTTGGATTGCAGCTTCTCTTTAGTCAGGCAGAAGAGTTCGGTTCGGTATCGGGTCTGGATATTCTAAAAGGGAAGGTGGTTGGATTTAAAGATAGACAACCTAAGTCCGATGGTTGCAACCCGCTCAAAATCCCACATATGGGTTGGAACAATGTGGAAGTAAAACCTTCATATCCTCTATTCGATTCGGTTCCTAACCGATCCTATTTTTATTTCGTTCACTCTTACTATGTGGTACCAGAAGATGAAGCAACCGTTGCCACTACTACGAATTATGGAGTCGACTTTGTTTCCGGAATCCATCATGAAAATATTCATGCCTTTCAATTTCACCCGGAAAAAAGCCAACAACTTGGTCTCACTGTCCTTAGAAATTTTTCTAAGCTCGCCTCTTAAAAGTTTTTAATTACTGTTATTTAACCAAAAATCCAGAACAACCATGAAGAAGACCATTGGGCCTCATTTCTTCCGAGGAATCCTATTGTCTGTCGCTACGGCTCTACTATGGGGAGTATTGCCGATTATTTTGAAGATCTCACTTCAAGGTTTCACTATTGGAACGATTGCCTGGTTCCGTTTCGCGTTAGCTTTTTTACTCCTAGGAATTATTCTGTTCTTCAACGGAGAAAAACCTTTTAGTATTCTCAGCAAACCGCCTTGGATGGGAGTTTTTGGAGGTTTTTGTTTGGCCGCTAATTACTACTGGGTCACTTTGGGGGTTGATATCAGTGGTCCCTCCAATATGGCTGTGCTTATTCAAACAGCATCAGTGTTTCTTGTGCTTGCCGGTGTATTCATTTTTCGAGAACGTTTGATTATCAGGCAAGTTTTGGGGATGTTAATCGCCGCAGTTGGGTTAACTTTATTTTTTTTCGATCAGAAAAATCGGGTGATAATGAGTGGGGAATATTATTTAGCTGATTTCCTTATTATCATGGCAGCAATGGTGTGGGTAGGTTATATGGTCTCGCAGAAATTTCTTAGTCGAGATCACGGAGCCCAATCTCTGAATCTTCTCGTTTATGCAATCGCGTCACTGACGTTGGTGGGAACCGTTGACTGGACAGAGTTCGCATCCGCGGGGTTCAATGCGTGGTTGGCTCTTGTGTTTTGTGCTATCAATACTTTGCTAGCGTACGGTGCATTGGCTGAAGCAGTGAAATATCTTCCTCTTGCCCTTATCAGCGTTATCATTTCACTTAACCCGTTGATTACTTTAATCGGTATGAAATTTTTACCTGCGATGGGGTTTGCAGATTTACAGCCGGACTCTGTTGGTTTGATCGGGTACTGGGGTGGAATTATTGCCGTTGCTGGAGTGATATTGGTTGTCTACAAAACTGCGCCGAGGTAACAAATCAATCATTCCTACTCTCTTGCTTGATATCTCTAAGTTTGATTATTGGTTTCGAGATTTTATGGCTCGATCGATTTCCCGATCCGACTCTTGTTTCTTGAGCGCCGCACGTTTGTCGTAAAGTTTTTTGGCCTTGGCGATGCCCAGATCCACTTTTGCTTTACCGTTTTTGAAATATATTTTCAGTGGAATCAAAGTGCAGCCTTTTTCCTGAGTTTTGCCAATGAGTTTGTTGATTTCTTTTTTGTGTAAAAGTAATTTTCGCTTTCGCATGGGGTGGTGGTTGAACTGAGTTGCCGAAGTATAAGGATCGATATGGAAATGATTCAACCAGGCTTCTTCGCCATCAATGGTGGCATAACTGTCAGCTAAATTTGCTTTGCCATTCCTCAAAGATTTGACTTCGGTGCCTCTCAATACCAGCCCAGCTTCAAAAGTATCTTCGATGGTGTAGTTATGGCGTGCTTTTTTGTTTTGGCAGACGATTTTAATGCCTTGTGGATCATATGCAGTCATAAGAGTCGATATTTTTTACGTTGAAAAATTTTTTAACTCAGATAGTTTTTATTTTTCCTTAAGAATGACAGATTGACCTATTTTTAGTTTGAGTTTCTTTTCTGCATTGGATTCGCGACAAAAAATTTCTAGCTGGTCCCAGCTATTCAGAATTGCTCCTGGTTGGTTAAGGTTTACCTGATAATAACCGGTGGCAAGCCCGTTTATTTTTTCTTTGCCGACACGGACTTCTAGTGTATCGGAGGATGTAAATGTTTTATCGATTAGTTCAGCGGGTATATTTGTGGCAGCGTTTCCAAAATGATCAATGTAGATGATTTCTCCTTCAATTTGTTTATTTTTTTTGGTGGCTTCTGGCATATCCAATTGGGTGGCTTTGAGGAGGCGTGGTCCCATTTTGGATGCCGGAATGCCCGCGGCAATCCATGCTGCTACGGGGGCAAAAAGATCACGTCCATGAAAAGTATTGGAAACATTTTTTAGGAAATATTTTGGGTTGTTTATTTCGTAGACTCTGGATTTTGGACCTAAGGCTGGCGTAAGAACTCCGTTGTCAGGGCCAATGAAGGTTTGAAATTGGGATTGTATCACAATAGGTCTTTTACCAACTGGCCCCCGACCTTCTGCAATCATAGAGAGCCTATTGTCTTTTAATTTGGAAGGTTTTTTTTTGGTTTCTGGAGATTTTTTAATATCAGGGCCTCCAACACCAGGGTCGACAACGATAATGTGAACTGCCCCTTTAGGATACCATGGAAAAGTTGCATTTAGGACTTTGGCTGCTTGCAGAATATTCTGTGGTTTGATGTTATGAGTGATGTCGATGATATTAGCATCGGGCTCAATATTCAAAATGACGCCTTTCATTATTCCTACGAAAGGGTCGTCAAGACCGAAATCTGTAGTGAGTGTTATGAGAGGACGCATCCTTCAACAAAATTTCCTGAAATGTTTTGCAGGGTAATTGGAATGAGACAGTTTTTTAGCGGATCAGGTCCGTCCAGGCTGATGGGAATATAGTTATCAGTATGACCTTTAAGTTTGCCGCTATTTTTATCACGCTGATTTTCTATGAGCACAGTTGCAATTGTATTGAGGGATTTGTTTCTAAATTCCAGCCCTTTTTCTTCGATCAATTGGGTTAGAATTTTATTTCTCTTTTTCTTAATATTTCCAGGAACATCATCTTTGTAGTCGTTGGCTTCTGTCCCACGCCTTGGCGAGTAGGAAAATACGTGTAGATAAGAGAAAGGGAGTTCTTCAATAAGTTTACGGGTATTTTCGAATGCCGCATCGGTTTCTCCTGGAAATCCTACAATGACATCGGCACCTAATCCCAAGTTGGGAATGGTGTTAATAGCCCGATGGACTACTTCTATATATTGTTCACGGGTATAGTTTCGGCGCATTTGTTTCAAAATATTATTGTCGCCACTTTGCAAAGGAATATGCAGATGCGAACAGATTTTTTTGGTTTCTGCGATCAGCCGAATTAAATCATTGTCGATTTCCATTGGGTTGATTGAACTTAGTCTTACTCTAAAATCCCCGGGCAATTGAATAATATCTTCAATTAGGGAAGAGAATGTTTCTCCGGTGTCTATTCCCCATGTGCCGAGATTGATTCCTGTTAGAGTGATTTCTTTAAAGCCAGAATTAATGGCTTCTTGGATGTTGTTGAGGATATTTCCGCGATTGTCGCTAACCGATTTGCCGCGAGCGCGAACAACGGTGCAAAAGGAGCATTTTTCATCGCAGCCTGTTTGAATTTTGATGAAGGCCTTTGTTATTCCTTGAAAGTTTTTGACGGGGATGGTTCTAAAAATTCTCTTTTTATGGATGTCTGACATGACAATTTCTGTGACCTCAGATTTTTTCCAAAGTCGTAATTTGGTTTTAAGTAGTTTAGCGATTTCCAGTTTATCAGCGTTCCCAAGCACAAGGTCAAGCCCCGGTAATGCAGCTGCTTCTTCTGGGTTTAATTGTGCATAACATCCGGTGAAGACAACGAGGGCATCTGGGTTAAGTTCAAGAGATTTTTTAACCGCTTGGCGTGAACTGGTGTCACTTTTTTGTGTGACGGTGCATGTGTTAATTACATAAGCATCTGCTTTTTCCCGCTGATTGACCATAACAAACCCTTCCTGCTCTAAAAGCGTTTGCATTTCAGCGGTATCGTGCTGGTTGGTTCGGCACCCTAATGTGATGCAGGCTACTTTCATGTAATGATTTTGTTGATTTCTTAAAGAAAATTTAAAAATAATAAAGATGAATTATTCTTTAACTTTTATCTTAGACCAGAGCATAGAAAATTAGCAACCTGTAATTATGTGACTTTTAAAGGGAAATAAGTCCTAGCTTGACGAGATTTAAGGTGTTTGTTAGTATCCCCAAATTCATACTGCATTTAGTCTTGAAGGGTATGTATATTCTTTAGGAGTAATAATGAGTTCTCAAAAAATGCAAAATACTCAAAAAAAAGTATATACCTTTCTTGAAAAATGGCTCGACAAATCTATTAAGCAATATGTCGGGGCAATGGATGAAAAAAACAACGGGCATCTCCATGAGTTGATTATGAGGGGCATTGAAAAACCATTAGTTGAGATTGTTTTAAAAGAAACCAATGGCAATCAGACACAAGCTGCAAATATTTTGGGAATCAACCGTAATACTTTAAGAGCGAAAATTGCGGAATACGAAATTGAATGCAAGAGCAAGACCTAGCGGTCATCATCCTCGCAGCGGGTAAAGGTACCCGCATGGAGAACTCCCTTGCCAAAGTTCTCATTCCTATAACTGGAAAACCCACGCTTGAATTTGTGCTCGATACAGCGGAAAGGCTAAATCCCACCCGAACTGTTGTTGTTGTGGGGCACCAGGCTGATCGTGTCCAGAAAATATTTTCTAATCGAGATCTTGAATTTGTGCTTCAGAAAGAACAGTTGGGTACCGGGCATGCGGCTCGTCAAGCGGAACAGACTTTGGCGAATTTTGAAGGCCAGATTCTTGTGTTATGCGGTGACATGCCTCTAATTAAGCCTAAGACACTTGAGAGTTTACTGCGGAGACACAGAGAGATGGAGGCAAAGTGTACTGTTTTGACTCTCAAAGGTAAGGCAAACAATGACTTCGGCCGCATTATCCGCGATGTTGATGGCTCTTTTTTAAGGATAGTGGAATATCGAGAGGCCTCTGCGGAAGAGAAAAATGTTGACGAATTTAACTCCGGGGTATATTGTTTTGATAAAAGATTGTTTTTTAAAGCTTTATATTGTATTGCTGATAACAATACTCAGAAAGAATATTTTTTGACCGATACATTGGAGTACTTGGTTAAAAATGGGTACCTCGTAGCATCTTTGGAAACAGAGGATGCCGATGAGATTATTGGGATAAATACTCCCCATGATCTAAAACGTGTTGAACAATTATTGAAAAACGGGTGCTTACCCTCAAAATAGAGCATATCCTTTCCAATCGGAATTTTCTAAATGAAAGCTATAATTTTAGCTGCAGGTAAAGGTACTAATCTCAGTCCTTTTTCGAATACACGCCCACAACCAATGATTGGTGTTGCTGGTCGCACCATTCTGGACAATTCTCTGGAATTGTTAAAAAGTTCAGGAATCAATGATATTTTTGTTGTGGTGGGACATAAAGGAGAGAAATTAATTCAAGCGCTGCAAGATCGTGACCACGATGGATTGAATATTCATCATGTAGAGCAAAAACAAAGTCGCGGCATTGGAAATGCATTGATGCAGGTAAAAAATAAAATTTCTCCTGGGGAATATTTTCTCCTGCTCTATGGGGATATTCTTACTGCAGATAATATCTTTAGCAAAATTCAGCAATCTTTTCATGCATTCAAATCTCCTGTGGCTTCGATTTGTTTACCACCTTCCAATCAGCAGTTTGGAAATGTTTTTCTCAATGCGCAAATGGACATTACCAAAATCATTGAAAAACCAAAAAGTAATAACCTTGGGAACTATGTTTTAGCTGGGGTTTTTATTTTGCCAGCTTCATTTTTTCAGTTGTTGGAGTCAAATGGTTTATCAATGGAAAGAGCCCTTAAGAAAATGGTGGCTGGTGATGGCCTACGTGCATCAATGTGGGAAGATGAATGGTTAGATGTGGTACGGCCTTGGGAAATTTTAACGGCTAATAAAATGATAATGGACTCCTGGGAAAAGTCTTCTATTGCCAAAACTGCGATCCTGGAAGCTAATGTGACTTTGCAGGGAATAGTTAAAATTGAGGAGAATGTGACCATTAAGGCAGGTGCGGTTATTGAAGGGCCTTGCTCAATTGGTCGAGGAAGTTATATTGGTAACAATTCGCTTATCAGAAGTTATACCTCACTTGGAAAAAATTGCGAGATAGGTAGTGGAGTAGAATTAAAGAACTGCGTGGTCATGGACAATACGCAAATCGGCCGACTTTCTTTTATCGGTGATAGTGTTCTGGGTGAAAATGTGGATATTGGTTCTGGCTGTATGACGGTGAACCGCTCTATCGATTGGAAGCCTATATCAGTTAAAAATGGGAAGCGTCCTACTTCCACAGGCATGTCCAAATTAGGTGCATTTCTTGGTGATGGAGTAGTGGTTGGCGCAGGAAATATGATTCAACCGGGAACGGTGGTGCACTCGGGGAAAGTAATTCCCGCCTGCTACTCCCTAACTAATAAGTAATAGGTAAATATGTGCGGAATTAGTGGAGTTGTTGGGCTGAAAAATATATCTGAACTCCTTTTTGAGGGCATCAGAAACCTTGAATACCGTGGGTATGATTCCTGTGGTGTCGCTCTAATGAATAAAACCCACCTTATTATTAAAAAAGATATTGGTGGGGTAGAAGAATTTTACCGAAAACATAATGTTCTTCAGCAAAAAAGTAATATAGGAATAGCTCATACGCGTTGGGCTACGCACGGAAAAGTAACCCAAGGCAATACTCACCCCTTTACTTCTCGTGATGAAAACTTTGCTGTTGTTCATAATGGAATTATTTCCAATTATAGACCATTAAGAGATTTGCTTAAAAAAGAAGGTTTTGAATTTTCCTCGGAAACGGATACCGAAGTGGTTGCGCACCTTTTGGAGAAGTTTTTTAAGAAAAGCCAGAATCCTGAAAAAGCGCTAGTTAAGACCCTCAATCTTATTGAAGGGACATTTGCCTTGGCTTTTGTTTGTACTTATTTGCCAGATCAAATATTTTGTGCCAAGCGGGAATCCCCTTTAATGCTAGGAATCGGGGATGAAATAAATTTTGTTGGTTCAGATTTTAATGCCTTTATAGATCATACTAAAAATGCTGTCATCCTTGATGATGGAGAATACGCCATTCTTTCCCGTGATTCCTACGTTGTTAAAAATATTGCAAATGAAGATGAGGTTGCGAAACCTATTACTAAGATTGAATGGGACAGCGAAACATCAAAGAAAAAAGGGTATCCTCATTATATGCTCAAAGAAATTTATGAGCAGCCGCAAACTATATCCAATGCACTTGATTTAGAGCCTTCAGGTTTGGATGAGGTTGTTGAGATGTTTGCGAAAGCAGATTCCTCATATTTTTTGGGGGTTGGCACTACGTTCTATGTTGCAAAATATGCGCAATACATTTTTTCTGAACTAGCACAGAAGTTTATTCCCTCGATCAGCTCAGATGAATTTTTAACACTGGCAAATGTCAATAAAAATACTTTGGTGTTTGCAATGTCACAATCAGGTGAAACTTTCGATACGCTATCGGCTTTAAAATATTCACAATCGAGAGGTGCGAAAACGGCTGCTGTTGTTAATGTGATGGGATCTTCAATTGCTCGGATGGTGGATCAAGTTATTTTGCAAAGATCAGGGCCTGAAATTTGTGTTGTCAGTACTAAAACTGCATTATCGCAAATGGTAGTACTCACTCTGATAGCAATGAAATTAGGACTTAAGAAAAAGGTTATTTCAAAAAAAATATACCAGGAAAACTATAAATCCCTAAAGGAACTTCCCGCAATTATTCAGGGAATTTTAAATGAGAGATCTGGTTTTATTCATCGCATTGCACATAAATATTGCAAAAACAAAAACTGGTTATATTTAGGACGTGGAATATATTATCCAATAGCTTTAGAGGCAGCTTTAAAAATGAAAGAAGTAGCCTATATTCACGCGGAAGGAATGCCCGGAGGATTTCTCAAGCACGGCACCCTGGCGATGATTGATGACGAAATGTTCTCCATCGTTTTTTTGCCTCCCAAAGAAAAAAAGGATTTGTATCAATCCACGCTGCATAGCATTGAAGAAATTCGTGCCCGGTCTGGATTTGTCTTGGGAATCCATTTTACTGAACAGAGGAGAAATCAAGATTTATTTAATGAAGAATTGATTCTCCCAAAGGTCCCTTCACTGATTGCACCTCTGATCCAACTTGTCATTGGTCAATTATTTGCTTATTTTACTGCTACATCTCTTAAAAGAAATATTGATAAGCCTCGTTCTCTGGCAAAATCTGTTACGGTGGGTTGAAAAAGTTAATATTCTATTGCCAGCTCTGTTTGCCGTCTGCTAAATTACCTCTTCTTGATTGTTCACTTTTTTAAATTAAGGTCTAGCCATGTCTGAAAGAACTGTAAATGCTGTTTTGACTATTGCGGGCTCAGATTCAGGAGGAGGAGCCGGTATTCAAGCAGACCTGAAAACGTTTTCGGCTCTTGGTGTTTTTGGAAAAACTATTATCACCTCCATAACATCTCAAAATACTTTTGGTGTGCAATCAACCTATGATTTACCTGCCTCTGTGATTGGAGAACAATTCCAGGCTATTTCAGCGGATAGAAAATGTCAGGCTGTTAAAATTGGAATGCTCGGCAATGAAGAAACTGTTTTTCTCGTTTCAAAAATGATAAAAAAAAACCGACTGAAAAATATAGTTGTTGATCCCATTGTTTCTTCTTCTTCAGGCAAGCGTTTGTTGACCCGAGGTGGCGTTAAAGCGCTTAAAGAATTATTACTGCCTTTAGCTTCCCTGGTTACTCCTAATATAAGGGAAGCGGAGCTGCTTTCTGGTCTTAAAATTAAAAGTCTGGCAGACAGGAAGAGAGCGGCCCGTATTATTTTAAAAACTGGAGTGCGCGCCGTTTTGATTACTGGTGGTCATCTTAAAGGGAACCCCGATGATTTACTATTGGATGAAAAAGGTTTTCAGGTATTTTTGTCTGTACGTTTATCAAAATTGGATGTTCATGGCACAGGCTGTGTCTTTTCTTCGGCAATAGCCGCAAAGCTGGCTCTAGGAGTACCTTTGCGGTTAGCAGTTCAACGAGCTAAAGAATATATTAGCCAGTCTATTCTCGGAAGTGTTTCGCCGGGCAATGGTATTCCGTGTGTTGAGCCTTTTGCCGCAATGTATCGGGAAGGTGAAAAATTAAAATCTCTTTGTGACTTAGAAAGTGCCATTGAAATTTTCAAAAAAGAACGTATTGGAAATTTAATTCCGGAGGTTCAAACGAATATCGGATTAGGGTTGAGTAATGCGAAACAACATGAGGATGTCCTAGCTATTCCCGGACGCGTTATAAAAAATGGAGAGGATATTTTTACTGGAGCTCGACCACGATTTGGCGGTTCCCGTCATGTGGCTAATATCGTATTGACGGTGATGCAACACGATCCAGAGAAACGAGCGGTAATGAATATTAAATATACTGATTCCTTGCTTCAAATTTGCAAGAAGTTGAAATTTCAAATTGCTTCTTTTGACCGTTCTAAGGAGCCGAAGAAAGTGCGCGTTCGGGAGGGCTCTTCCCTAGAATGGGGAACAGAAAAGGCGATAACTAGTTATGGGTCTGTTCCAGATATTATTTATGATCTTGGAGGGATTAGGAAAGAAGAGATGATTCGGGTGATTGCTAAAGATATAGATTCTTTAGTTAAGAAAGTTTTGGCCATCCACCGTTTGTACAAAAAAGAGGGATGATAGGGAGCTTATAGCAAGGTTTTGTCCACCAAAATCTCCGCACCGGCTTTTAAGTTGCCGATCCATTCTTGAAATGCTTGACGCGTTTTTTCTGTTTTTATTTTGTCTGTGATTTGTTTGGTCTGTTCCGGATCTGGTGTTCCCGATTTTTCGATGTCTACTAGCTTATATAGATAAAAACGTTCACGAACTTGGGCAGAGCCAAACTCCCCTATCTTCATAG
>CAZMBO010000002.1:40165-46573 GCA_964564655.1 uncultured Nitrospina sp.
TATAGATAAAAACGTTCACGAACTTGGGCAGAGCCAAACTCCCCTATCTTCATAGCAAAAGAATTTTCTTTAATTTGTTCTATGTTGCCGATACCTGGGATAGATTCTGATTTGCTGAAGAATGGCGTGTTGCGTTTACTTAGGCTGTACCTCTTAACTATTTTTTCCAAGTCTTTATTTCCCTTCAAACTTTCTTTTAATTCTTCAAATTTTTTCAAGGTAGCAGTTTTGTTATTACTTTCTATCAGTGCTTCTTTCACTTTTTCCTGTACCTTGCGTAGCTCGGGGATGTATTTAGATTTTTCTTCGACAACTTTCAAGATATAAGAAACTTCCGGAGTAATGATGGGTTCACCAACTTTGTTTTTCTCAAGAATAAATGCCGTTTTAAAGAATTCAGGCTGATCTCCGATTTCAGGAATATTATGATTTTTCTTGGAAAAGAAAGCTGTCTCTTTGGTTTTTAGTTGATGACTGTCTGCGGCTTTATCCAAGTTTCCATCTTGCTGAGCCGCCATGTGTATGCGCTTTATTATTCTTTTTACACGTTGTCTGGCTTTTATTTCCTTTAAAGATTGAATGACTTCATCTTTAACTTCATCTAATGGTTTTAATCGTTTTTCCTCTACATTTTCTAGCTTGATAATGTGATAACCAAAACGGCTTAGAATAGGTTTGCTGATTTCTCCCGCTTTTAGATTATCTAGAGCTTTTTCAAAGGCTGAAACCATGGTTCCTTTTGGAAACTCTCCCAGACTTCCTCCATTTATGCCTGATGCCGGGTCGTCAGAATGTTTTTTTGCAATCTCACCAAAGTCAGCGCCTTTATTTAGTCTTTCCAGAAGTTCATTTGATTTTAGTTTGGCTTTTTTATCAGCTTGTTTTCGTTTTTCTTCTTCCGATAGATCGCCTTCAATTTCAGAAGGTTTTAAATTTATGAGAATGTGGCTGGCCTTGTATTTTTTCTTAACTTGGAAGTCGGCTATCCTAGTCTGATAGTAATCTTGAATGTCTTCATCTCTAGGTTCGATTTGTGATTCATAATCTTTTGATTTAATTTTTACGTATTTTGCGCGGATTTGTGGAGGAATCTCAAATTGGGTTTTGTTGGCTTGAAAAAAGTCTTTCAGGGTCTGATCTGTGATTTTTGTTTCTGATGTGAAGTGATCGCTGGCAAATCTTATATATTCTAATTTTACTTTATCTTCCTGATTGCTAAACTCTTTCAATATTTCTGACTTTGTGGCCTTGGAGTGTGTGCGAAATAATTTTTCAAGTTTTTCCAGTAAAAGGACCTCGCGTTGGCTTTCTTCGAATTCGCCAGGTGTTAGCCTTTGAATCTTTATATAATTTCTGTAAGCAGGTTCACTAAACTTTTTATTGTTCTGGAAAGAAGGTAATTTTTTAATATGAGAGATTACCTCTTCGTCGCTCACTCGAATATTTTGTTTTTTTGCCTCAATTAGAAGAATTTTTCTCTGGATCAAGGCTTCTAGGGTTTGATTTTTTAGATCCAGCTTCTTTATCATGTCATTGGAAAACTGATTCCTGAACTGTTGTCGATAAAAGTCTACGAGATTGTTAAAGTTTCGTTCGTATTCAGCTTGTAGAATTTTTTGTCCATTAACAGTAGCGATGACTCCACCCCCAGAACTGGCGGATCCTCCCATTCCCCATGAATAAAATATGGTACCAACAAAAGCGAAAATAATTAACCAGAGGATGGCTTTAATCATCCATGAATCAGCGTGTTCGCGAATTATACTTAACATTGAAACAACCTACTATGTTCGTTAATAAAGCCCTCTATACTATAAAAGGCTAAAGAGAATCGCAAGGCATATTACGTTCATGTCATTTTAATGAATAAATGACTAAAAAAAATATTATGGTTTAAATTGCTATTGGTTGCCTAAGCACAGGGGCTTTTATCTTGCAATTTTTTTGACCCCTTGCTATAAAACAAGGTAATAAAAAACAATCAGTTACGCGGCTAAAGCTGGATGAAGAAAAACAATTAGTTGTATAATTAACTAAAACTTAAAGAAGGTTGCCTAGGTGTTAAATTTATTCTGGGATTTTTTTTCGAACGATTTGGCAATTGATTTGGGCACAGCCAATACTTTAGTAAATGTCAAAGGGCAGGGGATTGTTTTACGAGAACCTTCTGTCGTTGCTATTAATAGTGACACTAAAGAAGTACAGGCAGTAGGCGAAGAGGCCAAGCAAATGCTGGGAAGAGCCCCGGGAAGCATCTCCGCTATTCGACCGATGAAAGACGGAGTAATTGCACATTTTGAAGTTACAGAAAAAATGATTAGTAATTTCATCCGTAAGGTCCACAACAACAGGAAAACATTGGTTCGACCCAGAGTGGTAATTGCAGTTCCATCAGGCATCACTCAGGTTGAAAAAAGGGCTGTAAGGGATTCTGCAGAATCAGCTGGTGCACGGGAAGTTTTTCTAATAGAAGAACCTATGGCCGCCGCAATTGGGGTGGATCTTCCAGTACAGGAACCCACTGGAAATATGATTGTTGATATTGGTGGTGGAACAACAGAAGTGGCAATAATTTCCATGTCTGGAATTGTTTTTAGTAGGTCAGTACGAATTGCCGGAGATGAGATGGATGAGGCCATCGTAAATTATATAAAGAAAAAATATAATCTTTTGATTGGTGAACGAACTGCCGAGGAAGTGAAAATTCATATTGGCTCTGCATGTCCATTAAATGAGCCCATGACAATGGAAGTTAAGGGAAGAGATTTAATCGCTGGTATTCCAAAGACACTGACTGTTTCTGACAAGGAAATTCGAAAAGCACTCGCTGAAACTTTTGGAGCCATTGTAGAAGCTGTGAAGATTGCTCTAGAACGTACGCCTCCTGAATTGGCTGCTGATATTGTGGATAAGGGAGTGGTGATTGCCGGAGGAGGGTCACTAATCAAAGGCCTAGATACCCTACTTAAAGAAGCCACAGGTCTACCCATTACTTTAGCGATGGATCCTCTTTCAGCAGTAGCTTTAGGTGCCGGCAAAGTTTTAGCTGATCCCAAGTTGCTGAGAAAGGTTACTATTTAGCAGTGCCCAACAAGGGACCCAAAGGAAGAAAAAATATTATTCTGGTTTTTTCCATTTTGCTGTTTTCTCTGGCTTTGATGAGTATAAGTGCCAACAAGCAAAAAGAAATGTCTTACCTCGATTCATTGACGAGCCTTATCTTTTCACCGTTTCAAAGCCTGTTCACAAAATCCTTTAAATCTGTTTCAGATGTTATAAATAATTATTTTTACCTTGTAAGTGTCTCTAAGGAAAACGAGCGACTGAAATTAGAAGTTGATAAACTCGTTAATGAAAGAAATGACCTTAGCGAGAGAATTTCTCGACAGAAGAGACTTGCAAGTTTAATGGCCTACCAGGAAGACCGAAAAAAAGATTCATTGGTTGCTTCCGTTATTGGTAGAGATGCAACCCAATGGTCCAAGGTTGTGGTTATCGATAAAGGTTCCCGACATGGTGTTAAAAAATATCTTGCGGTGGTTACAAACTCTGGTGTCATTGGTCAAATCATTTATGCCGGACCTAATACATCCAAAGTTTTACTAACTATAGATTCCCGTAGTGCTGTGGACTCTATTTTTCAAGATAGTCGTGTTTCAGGGGTGGTAGTGGGTACAGGGAAAGAACGATGCCAAATGAAGTACGTTCCGAACAACGCCATAATAAAAGTCGGTGATCGGGTTCTATCTTCAGGTCTGGGTGGAATTTTTCCAAAAGGACTTTTTATCGGGACAGTTTTCCAGGTTGTCAAAAAAAAACAGGGATTATTTCAGGAGATCACGCTTACTCTTGGTTCGGATTTATCTAAATTGGAAGAAGTCCTTGTTTTACTGCCTTAATAAATAACATGTATTACCTTTCTCAAATCCTAATAGTTTTAATTTTATTTTCTATTCAAACAACTTGGCTTGGAATGTTTTCCATTGGTGGAGTGGTCCCAGATTTGGCTTTAATCTGGGTGGTTTATTGTGCTGTCCATTGCTCAAGGACCATCGGTGTTGGGTCAGGTATGATGGCAGGAATATTACAAGATAGTCTTTCCGGCGGGTTGTTGGGTGTCAACACTTTGTCTAAAAGTTTTATTGGTTTATTTTTTTCGGCTCTTAAAGATAAATTTTATGTTGAAGGTGTAATCCCCATTGCCTTTTTTCTGATTCTATCGTCCTTGTTTGATGGTTTGGTGTTTTATTTATCCATGAATACTGTTCTGGGAGGTGAAGTTGCTACCAGCTTTTTATATCAGTCATTGCCAGCTTATAGTTTATATAATGGAATAGTTGGGCCGGTTTTATTTTTTGCTTTAAACCGTTTAGAGGGCTGGTTGAAATTAAAAACGTCTAATTTTTATATGACTTGGGTTAAATAAATATGTTCCGTCGAGGTATAGAAACTAACGATGCAATTAAAAAAAGGATTCGTACCTTTGCAATCCTGATAATTTTTGCTTTTCTATGCTTGTCCATTCGAATTTGGTATCTGCAAATTTTAAAATGGCAATATTTAACAGGTCTTTCAGAAAATAATCGGGTGCGCATGGTAAGTCTTCCTGCTTACCGGGGCACGATTAAGGACCGAAATGGAGAAACCCTAGTGAGCATCCGACCTTCTTTCAACCTCTATATAACCCCTGAGGACGCAGGAGATCCAGATTCTTCTCTCAGTTTTCTTGCAAAAAAGATAAACTTTCAGGGTGATAAGTTAAAAATAAATATAAAAAGGGAAAAATCTTTTAAAGATATCCTGATCAAAGCAGATATTTCCCGTGAAGAAGTCGCATTTGTTGAGGAAAATAATATGCGTCTTCCGGGGATCAAAATTAAAGCGGAGCCACTTAGAAATTATGTTTATAAACACTTAATGTCCCACGTCATTGGCTATTTGGGAGAGATTTCAAAATCAAAACTGGGGAGTTTGAATAATCCGTTTTATAGCCAGGGAGATTTTGTAGGAAAAAATGGTTTAGAAAATGTTCTTGAGCCTGCTTTGCGGGGGAAAAAGGGATACAAGGAAGTCGAAGCCGATGTTTCTGGAAGAGAGTTAAAAACTTTACGCAAATTTCCTTCTGAAAACGGTAACAATATAATTCTAACTCTTGATGTGAGGATTCAGGAAGAACTCGAAAAAGCAATGATTAGCACTCCTGGAAATGTCATGAATGGATCTGTTATCGTGATGAAAGTCCAAACGGGAGAAGTTCTGGCTATAGCGAGCAAACCCTCATTCGATCCAAATGAGTTTGCAGCAGGAATAACACCAGAGAACTGGAAAAAACTGATTAATGATGAGATGCATCCTCTACAAAACCGTTCTATTCATAGTCAGTATCCTCCGGGCTCCACCTATAAAATTGCTGTAGGTTTTGCGGCCTTGGAAGAGGGGATAATAGACCCTGAAACAACTATTAACTGCCCTGGGCATTTTAAATTAGGTCGAGGAAGATATAGATGCTGGAAAAAAAATGGACATGGGGATGTGAACTTACATGATGCTCTTGTGCAGTCTTGCGATGTGTTTTTCTATACGGTGGGTCATAGAATGGGAATCGATACCCTTGCACGTTATGCAAAAATTTTTGGTTTTGGATTCCCTACTGGATTGGGTTTGAGTAGAGAGAAAAGCGGACTTGTTCCAAGTACTCAATGGAAGTTAAAACATAGGAAGCAGCCCTGGTTATTAGGGGAAACTATTTCTGCCTCCATTGGCCAGGGATATAACTTGGTTACTCCTATGCAACAAGCAAACATGATAGCTGCGGTTGCAAATGGTGGCATGCTTCTTAGACCTTATCTTGTAAAACGAATTGAAGAGCCAGGTGGAAAAACAGTCAAAGAATATTTTCCAAAAATTAGAGGTAAAATTGCGGATAGCGCGAAAAGTCTAGAAATCATTCGAAAAGCATTGCGTGATGTGGTTAATGACCCTAGAGGGACAGGAAAAAAATCGCGATTGAAGGATGTTGTCGTTTCAGGAAAAACTGGAACCGTGCAAGTGGTTCGAATGAAAACCAAAAAAGAGGTGCAACAAGATAATGAGGTTCCCTATAAATATAGAGACCATGCCTGGTTTGTTGCGTTTGCTCCTTATGAGAAGCCAGAGATTGCGGTAGCTGTTTTAGTAGAACATGGCGGCCATGGTGGAGCTACAGCAGCACCTATTGCGAAAAATATTTTTAAGAAGTATTTTCAGTTGTACCCGCCTAGACCGGCTATATAACCTTCTGTCTATTCAAACTGAATTATCCGGCAATAATTTCTAAATCTTTCGCTCGAATAATTTTTATTTGATCTCTGAGTTTGGTGGCTTTTTCAAATTCTAAATTTTTTGCTGCGGATAACATTTGTTTTTCCA
>CAZMBO010000002.1:46673-50810 GCA_964564655.1 uncultured Nitrospina sp.
TTGGTGGCTTTTTCAAATTCTAAATTTTTTGCTGCGGATAACATTTGTTTTTCCAATTTTTCAATTAATTCCAGCAGAGGAATTTCTGCTTCATAAGTTTCATCTTCTTCTGCACCTTCCATTGCGAATTCATTGGTTTCTTTACGCTCCATGATGTGTTGAATTGGTTTTTTGATGGAGGTTGGGGTAATATTATTTACTTTGTTGTATTCCAATTGAATTTTGCGCCGGCGACTCATTTCATCCATAGCGTCTTGCATGGATTTTGTAATGGTATCGGCATAAAATATCACTTTTCCATCTAGGTTCCTTGCAGCTCGTCCCGAGGTCTGGATCAAAGAAGTGGTCGATCTTAAAAATCCCTCTTTGTCTGCATCCAATATCGCGACTAAAGAAACTTCAGGGATGTCCAGTCCTTCTCTAAGCAGGTTTATACCTATTAATGCATCAAACTCTCCCTTCCGGAATTCACTGATAATTTGTGTTCTTTCCAATGTAACAATATCGGAATGTAAATATTTTACCTTGAGCCCCATTTCTGAAAGATGCTCCGTGAGGTCTTCTGAAAACCGCTTAGTCAGGGTGGTGACTAGGGTGCATTGGTTTTTTTCTGCGCGAGTACGAATTTGGTTATAAAGATCATCGACCTGGCTTGCTACGGGTTTGATTTCGATTTCCGGATCAACCAACCCTGTAGGCCGTGCAATTAGCTCCGTGACCTTGTCTCCACATTTTTCTAACTCATAAGGCCCTGGAGTTGCGGAAACATAGATGATGTTTTTTGCATGTTTTTCGAATTCTTCAAATTTAAGGGGTCGATTATCGAAAGCAGAAGGCAAACGAAAACCATAACGAACCAGACTTTCTTTCCGAGATCGGTCGCCGTTGTACATACCTCGCAACTGCGGCAGTGTCACATGGCTTTCGTCTATGATGAAGAGTGAGTCTTTCGGAAAATAATCCAAAAGAGTAGGGCCCGGTACTCCAGGTTTGCGAGCCATTAAGTGACGAGAATAATTTTCTATTCCCTGACAATAACCAACTTCTTTTATCATTTCCAGGTCGAATAACGTTCTTTGGTCTATTCTTTGTGCTTCAATAAGCAGATTTTGACTTTCAAAATAAGCAATTCGTTCAAGTAGTTCCTTGCGAATATTTTTCATGGCCAATTGCAGAGGTTCCTGTGGAGTTACATAATGACTGGCAGGGTAAATAGCAATTCGATCTAGTTCTGCAATAAGTTGTCTGGTTAGCGGATCAAAAGATGAGATTCGGTCGATCTCATCACCAAAGAACTCAATGCGAATGGCTTCATTTCTTTCATAAACGGGAAGAATTTCTAATACGTCACCACGAACCCGGAAGGTGCCGCGTTGAAAATCGATATCATTCCTTTTATATTGAATCTCGACCAGTTTAGAAAGGGCATGATCCCGTTCCATTTGTTTCCCGCGCTCGAGAAACAATAGCATTCCATGATAGGCTTCGGGAGACCCTAATCCATAAATACAAGAAACGCTGGCGACAATGATCACATCTCGCCGCTCAAATAGAGAATGGGTAGCAGAATGGCGCATCTTGTCGATTTCGTCGTTGATCGAGGCGTCTTTTTCGATGTAGGTATCAGTATGAGCTAGATAGGCCTCTGGCTGGTAGTAATCGTAATAACTGACAAAATAACCCACTGCATTGTCAGGAAAAAAAACTTTGAACTCGTTATAGAGTTGCGCTGCAAGAGTTTTGTTGTGTGCCAGTACCAATGTGGGTTTTTGCATTTTCTGAATCACATTAGCAATGGTGTATGTTTTGCCTGATCCGGTGACGCCCAAAAGCGTTTGCGAACTAGGACTGTTGTTTAAACCTTTCACCAGTTCTTCAATGGCTTGTGGTTGATCCCCTGCAGGATTATATTCGGCTTTTAATTTGAAAGGTTGCATGCAAATTTATTTTGGAATGCTAGTAAAATGATTCGCAATAGATTTTATCATATTCGGGATTTGTTAGGATTTATGTTAAATTATTAGATTCAGAATTCCAAGGGTCGATCTTATCGTTTTTTCGTACTCTAAGTTTAAAATCTAATAAAATCTCTTGTTTGTTCGTAGAAATTCGGACGAACCCCCGTTGGAGAAGAATTTTTGGAAACTCAGGAAGATATCATAAAGATAATTCAACTAAACAATAGTGAAATTACTTTAATTGGAACGGCTCATGTTTCGCAATTGAGTGTTGAAATGGTTGAAGAAAAAATAGCCACTGGAGATTATGATTGTGTCGCGGTAGAGCTTTGTTCACCGCGTTTAGAAAATATCACCAATCAAGCGTGGTGGAAGAATCTAGACATTTACCAGATCTTTAAAAAAAAGAAAGCTGGATTGCTGTTGATCAACCTTGCCTTAACTGCTTACCAGAAACGTTTGGCGGAGCGAATAGGGGTAGAGGCGGGTAAAGAAATGGTGCGTGCAGTGGAACTTTCACATGAAAAGGACCTTCGACTTGAGGTAATTGATCGCAATATCTCGACTACTTTGCACAGATTGGTTACGGAGGTTTCTTTTTGGCAAAAGATGAAAATAGTCGGTGGTTTGATCATTGGTGTTTTTGTTGGCGAAGAAATCAGCGAAGAGCAGATAGAAGATTTGAAGCGTGGCGACATGCTGCATGCAGTGGTCAGTGAATTTGGAGAAGAATTGCCGGAAATTAAACGGGTATTGATCGATGAGCGTGATGAATACATGGTGGGTCGCTTAGCCCAGATATCTGCTTCTCACGATGCGCCGAAAAAAATTCTTGGTTTAGTCGGAGCCGGACATTTGATGGGCATGATGGCCAGTATCGACTCACCGCCCGATGCCGGGCATCTGCAAGAACTTGATCAGAAACCTCCACCCAGCAAAACTGGGCTTTATGTTGGATGGGGTATTTGTATTTTGATTCTTAGCATGTTTGTTGTGGGTTTTAAACAATCGCCGGAACTGGGAGGGCAATTAGTAGCCACCTGGATTTTGCTTAATGGTGGTTTATCCGCATTGGGAACGGCTTTAGCGCTAGGGCACCCCGTATCCATTTTTGCCGCATTTTTTGCTGCGCCGCTCACTTCTTTGAACCCCACCATAGGCGCAGGGATGGTGGTTGGTCTGGTCGAGTCCTATATGCGAAAACCTAAGGTAGGTGACTTTGAAACTTTGCGTGAAGATATTACCCATTACTCCATGTGGTGGAAGAATAGGGTTGCTAGACTTTTATTGATATTCTTTTTTTCTAGTTTTGGTTCCATGATTGGCACCTATGCAGCAGGAGCCTCTATCGTGACACAATTATTTGGTTGATCCTAATGAAAGTAGTTGTTACTCCCCCGGCTTTTTGCAAATCCGAGTCTCTAAAGTCCAAACTTTCTAGCTTGTTTCCAAACACGGTTTACAATCAAAACACTAATTATTTATCAGAAGAAGAGTTGATGGATTTTCTCAAAGATGCCGATGCTGCCATAATTGGAAGAGACCCCGTGACCCAGGACACTCTAGATGCTTTGCCGCAACTGAAAATGATTTCTAAATACGGAGTCGGGCTCGAAAATCTGGATCTGAACGCAATCAAACAAAGAGGGATTGAGTTGGCGGTAACCACGGGCATTAATAAGCGGTCGGTGGCAGAGTTGACTCTGAGCTTTATGGTTGGGCTTTGTCATAATATTTTTATATCTGCAGAAAGAATGAAAAGAGGTGAATGGATACGCGAAGGAGGTCAGGATCTTTCTGGGAAAACTATTGGAATAATTGGCTGCGGTAATGTTGGTAAAGAGGTCATCAAAATATTAAAACCCTTTGGCTGTAAAATTCTAATAAACGATATTGAAGATAGAAGCAAGTTTTGCCGTGAACAGGGTGCCATAGAATCATCTTTTGAATTATTAATCAAAGAATCTGACATTGTCTCTTTACATGTGCCTCTTACAAATTTGACACGAGATATGATTAACCATAATGTGTTAAAAGATATGAAGGCAAATGCTTTTCTTGTGAATACCAGTCGGGGTCCGGTAGTAAACCCATCACATCTTCATCGAGCCTTAGTATCTAAAGAAATATTGGGTGCCGCACTCGATGTTTTTTGTTCGGAACCCCCCGATGATATAGA
>CAZMBO010000002.1:50910-62223 GCA_964564655.1 uncultured Nitrospina sp.
CAAAACGTCGATATCGCGATAGAAGAAATAAACTGATGGAAAAGGAGGGCTCTTTAATAGCAATAACAGGTGTTCCTTATGGGCCAGGAGGAAAAACTATATGGGCTTACGCCCATAGCCCAACTTATCAGGAGCCCGCGATTATGTATTTGACTGGTATCAATCAGAATAATGTCATTTTACTACTGGATCCCAAATCCAAAGTGTCTACTGAAATTTTGTTTGTAGGTCGTAAAGACCGTATTATGGAGTTTTGGGAAGGGGTGCGTTTTGGTGTTGGAGATAAAGCGAGTTTGCAAGAGGTTCAATCGGTCACTGGTATAAAAGATGTTCGTGATATTGGGGAATTCAAAGAGGTTCTTAGGGAGAGATTTGTAAAAAATAAAAAAAAATCTTTGGCTACTTTTTGGTATGAAGGAATTCGAAAGGGAAGAAAAACCAGCATAACTACCGATCACAATTACGATTTTAAAAAGAAGTTGGCAGCTTGGCTACGCGAGTGGAAAGCACCAAAAGGCGCCTTAAAAAATATTATGGCCAACCACTTCTCTTTACGGTTACCTTTGGATAAGTATGATATCAAAAATGCCAGAAAAGCACAGGAAATTACTGGAGAAGGTTTCAGGGCGATGCTCAAGAACTTTAGTGGTTTCAAAAATGAATGTCAGATCCAGGGTTATCTAGAGGGAAAAATGCTGATGAATTCTCCCTACGGTCTTAGTTATCCTTCCATTGTAGCCTCAGGTGTCAATGCAACTATTCTTCACTATATGAAAAATGATGATCCCATTTCTAAAAATGAAATGATATTAATTGATTTTGGTGTCCGGTGGATGACTATGCATGCAGATATTACTCGAACTTTTCCTGTTTCAGGAAAATTTAACCCCATGCAAAAATTGCTTTACGAAATTGTTTTGAATGGACAGCGGGAAGTGGAAAAAGCTGCGCGAGCCGGGATAACCATAGATGAGCTGAACGATGTGTGCTGGGCAGTCATCAATGATGGTTTGAAAAAAAAGTTCAGCGCGGCTGGAGGTAAATATAAACTGCGATACAAAGACAGACCGCATGGAGTTAGTCATTTAATGGGTGAACAGGAACATGATGGCGATCCATTCCGTAATTATGCAACCCAACCTATGGAAGCAGGCTGGATGATAAGTAATGAGCCTGGTCTGTATGGAGACTTTAAAATTCGATTAAATGGGAAAACTTACGATGAAACCATCGGAATTCGAATAGAAGATAATCTGGTTATGACCCTAAAAAGTTGTATGAACCTCTCTAGTATTATTCCTAAAAGTATAAAAGAAATCGAGAGATTGATGGCTAATAACTAAAGTCTTTCCAGCTCAGCGAGAACTTCTTCAATATGATTCTTTACTTTTACCTTTGGAAAAATTTTTCTAACAGTTCCGCTTTTGTCGATTAAGAATGTGGTTCGCACAATTCCCATAAAAGTTTTTCCGTATAATTTTTTTTTCTGCCAGACTCCATATTTCTCTACAACTTTTTTATCTGTATCAGCTAATAATTTGAATGGCAGATCATATTTCTCAATAAATTTCTGGTGTCTTTCCTGAGAGTCTATGCTGACGCCTAGAATGACGGTGGCTTTAAATCTTTTTTGCTGGTCCCTGAAGTCACAGGCTTGGGTCGTGCAACCCGGTGTCATATCCTTGGGATAAAAATAAAGGATTACGTTTTTTTTGCCTTTAAAAGAGCTGAGTTTTACTTTTTCCCCATTTTGGTCAAGGGCGGTAAAATCAGGCGCTTTGTTACCTTCTTTTATTTCTTTTGCAACCATATCATTTATTGATTTGGCAATTTTTCCAAAAGGGTATTAATATTTTTATGGAGGTTGTTTAAGGTTTCCATCAATTGCTCTTTTTTTCTTCGGTCCCCGGGTCTGTTAAATATCATCCTCGCATCGCCATATAAGCTAAGGATTTGAGCATGAAGGTTACCCGTAGGAATTTTTCCTTCACTACATAAATTTTCAAAGATAGAAATGAGACGTTGGAGTTTGCCATCAATCTGTAGACCTAATAGTGATTCTGAGCTGAGAGATTTAGTTTGCTCCAAATAGCCCCAGATGCCACCTTTATCCTGAATGACTCCTTGGCTGCCTTGTAACTCTTGTAGACCAGTAGTGCAAATATCAGCAGCTAATGTAGTTTTCCCTGGAATCAGGATCACTGCGTAGAGAGCTAGACATAATAATTTTGTGTAGACTTTGGATTGTAAAATGTGCATGTTTCACCGCCTGTAAAGGGTAGCTAACGAAAGGAACTTTATAATTAGACAAGACACAAGACACAATGTCAAACAAAGTCTTAATTTTCTATATGTTTTATGCCAGTCGCTATCTAAAATCTTGGAAGAATAGCGGTTGAATATTGAATAGTTAATTCATTAGGTTTTGGAATCCTTCCAAGACTTGCAATTTTTTTAATATGGGATCCGAAGTAATCATTTGTTTCGATTTTGAATCAAGTTTTATTGCAATATCTATATTTTTCATTCCACTCCCCAAATCTCCTTTCATTACATATGACCTGGCAAGAAGTAACCGATGAGCTAGCATGTTTTCGTGATTAGGGTGGATAACAAGTATCCGTTCTAGGATAGAAACCGCTCGATTGTATTTTTCTCTTTTAAAATTCACGGTAGCCATATTTAACAGGGTTGTTAGGTTTGACGGCTCCATTCTGAGAACCATCGAATAAATTCCTAATGCGCGCTGATACATTCCAAAATGAGCAAAAATCTCCCCTTTTCTATTCAGGGAGTTTACGGGGTTTATGAATAAAACATTTGGATTTAGAGGTAACTCATTATTGGGAGGGCTTGCGTTAGGAATTTCTGATAATGTTAATTTGGCTATCCCTTGGGGATCTCCAAGGTCTCTGGCTTTTTCATAATATCCTTTTGCTTCTTCTAGCCTCCCACGGAGAACAGCAATATCTCCCCATTCCTGATAGCCGCGACTTTTTAATTGGTTGTCGTCTTTTGCAGTTTCAATAAATTGAGAAACTGCTTTTTCTGCTCTGTCCAACCTTAAAAATAAACTATACATGCCTACAAGAATTTCCTGCGTATTCAAGTTTTTAGGGTTTAGTTTTGCTGCAGTTTCAATTTCGATTAAGGCAAGACCAAATTTCTTATTCTGGTAAAGAGACTTTGATCTACTCAAATGATATTGAGAAGGGACAACCTTTTTAGGCAGTTTTTGCGTTGCGTTTGTGTTTACATAATTCCTCAGAAGTTTAGCTGATTCTCTTTTAGGGTGTTGAACTCTCATATCTAAGATTTTGTTGATATATGTGTTGGCAAGTTTCTTGTTATCTTGAGTGGTATATAAATATGCTAGTTGGTATATAGCTTCTATGTTTTTTTCGTCAAGGGAAAGAGCTTTTTTGAAAGCTCTTTCTGCTTCTGTATTTTTATTTAGGTAAATAAAAACCATACCTTGTTCATAAGGGTAGGTTGGGTTTTTGGGATCCAGGTTTGCGGCTTGAGACAGTTCCTTTAGAGCAATTTTAGTGTTACCCATTGCTATTGAAGTTTGGGCATACTCATAATGCGCTAAAGGATTATTGTGATGCTGTTGGGCGGAAATGATGCAAGCCCTGTCAGAGGTTTTTGCATTACCGAGTGCCCTGTGGATCTGGCAAAAAGCAAAATGCAAGGCCGGGTGTTGCCGCTCCATTCTAAATCCGACTAATAAAGTTTCTAAGGACTCCTTGATCACACCCTTTTCATATAGAACCATAGCTTTAAGGATTAACGGTGAGGCTTCTTTAGGGAGTTCTTTGATTTTTTTATTTAATATCGAAAGCGCGGCGTCATATTCTTTTTCTTTTACCAAGTTTTGCACTTTTTGGTAATCACTGTCATTCCTTTCGTCTGACACCGAAAGTTCCCAGTGAGCTATGTCAGGACTCGGGTAGGTTGCCCAAGACAAATCAGTGAAAAAAATATTTAACGAAAGAAATGAGATAAGAAAAACGAGATATACCATTTTATTGTTGCTATCCTGAAAAATATTAACGATTGTTCAAATGTCCTCTAACCGCCCGTGTGGCCTTTCGAGAGCGGGAATTTCTATTTGCGCTAAAAGCATCGCCTGTGTTGAACACGACCCCGAAGGCGTTGTGCCTGCCATTTTCATCAGCAGACCACAATGAGCCGCTGCCTTTCTTGCCAAATAGCGGATCGGTATGAATTTTCATTTCTCGACCCACTTGCGAACTATTTAGTTTGTCCGCATCGAAAAGAGTTTTTAATTGCCGAATTGTGGGATATTGCCAGTCAAAATAATTTGCAAACCCAGTTTCGTTTAAATTTTTTATATATGCTTTTGCTTCATACCAGTTGAGCCAATGACCCGAATGTAAATAGGAATCATTTTTCATCCACATTAATCCGGTTTTAGAGTCGGAAATGGTTCCGTCTTTGTTGTCTGTGAATCGTTGGGTTTGTGATGAGATTGATTCAGCATTGGATTTATTATTTATAGATGATCCTAAAAGAACAAGTGTTGCAAGGATCACCGTAGTCACTCTAAATTTCATAATAAAATATTCTTAAATTCACATCCCTGATATTTTTTCTTTAAGGAGTTTGTTTACGGTTCCTGGGTTTGCCTTGCCTTTGCTTGCCTTCATTACTTGTCCAACAAGAAAGCCTAAAACTTTTTCCTTGCCTCCTTTATATTCATCCACCTGACTTAGGTTGGCTTGCAAGACTCCTTCTACCATTTTGTCAATGGCCTTATCATCGGTTATTTGTTTGAGTCCTTTTTCGTCTACAATAGTTATAGGTTCTTTTCCCGTTTGATACATTTCTTCAAAGACAGATTTGGCGATGTTGCCACTAATAACACCCTCGTCAATCAATTTGAGCAAATTTACCAGCGCACTAGGAGAAACTGGACATTCGCTGATTACCTGATTGCTTTTATTTAATTCTCGCAATAAGTCTCCCATTATCCAGTTGCTAATTATTTTTGGTTTGGAAAACAGTGAAGTGCATTTTTCGAAATAATTGGCCAATTCTCTGGAAGAGGTTAGAACTCCAGCGTCGTATTCGGGGAGGCTATATTCTATTGCAAACCGTTCTCGTTTCTGTTCTGGTAGTTCTGGGATTGTTTTTTTAATTTCTTCTACCCAAGCTTCATCGAGAACGACCGGGACTAGGTCGGGATCAGGAAAATAACGGTAGTCGTGAGCTTCCTCCTTACTTCTCATTGAGAAAGTTTCTCCGCGATCAGAATCATACAGTCGGGTTTCCTGAATTACTTGGTCGCCTTGATCCAGAATGCGGGTTTGTCGGTCTACTTCATACTCTATTGCTTTTTGGACAAATTTAAAGGAGTTTAAATTCTTTAGTTCAGTGCGAGTTCCAAACTCCTTTTGTCCTTTGGGGCGGAGCGAGATGTTAGCATCACAGCGCAAGCTTCCTTCTTCCATATTGCAATCGCTTACCTGGGTGTATTCCAGGATTGATTTTAATTCACCCAGATAAGCCCGTGCTTCTTCTGGAGACCTTAATTCTGGCTCACTAACCACTTCGCAAAGCGGAACTCCTGTGCGGTTAAAGTCTACATAGCTTTTTCCTGGATTCCCCAAATTTTCCCCATGAATTAATTTTCCGGCATCTTCTTCCATATGGATGCGGGTCAATCCGATTCTTTTTTTGATTCCGTTTATATAAATATTAATATACCCGTTCACTCCTAAAGGTTCTTCAAATTGCGATATTTGATATCCTTTTGGTAGATCGGGGTAGAAATAATTTTTTCGAGCAAAACGATTCATAGGCGCAATTGTACAATGAGTTGCCAAGCAGGCCTTCATAGCCGATTCCAGAAACTGTTTGTTTAAAACAGGGAGCACTCCTGGCATGCCCAAGCAAATAGGGCAAGTATTAGCATTGGGTGGTTTTCCGAATTCTGTGGAACATGAACAGAATATTTTTGTTTTAGTATTTATCTGGACATGCACCTCCAGTCCAATTACAGTTTCATATTTCATAGTTATATTTCAATACTAGGGAGCCTGTTTTTTGATGTGATTCTGATTTTAATCACTCGCAGGACTGTGCGTCAAGCTTTGTCCTCAGTGTGCCGTGAAACCTCCATCAACTGGGAGTGTGATCCCGGTTACAAAGGAAGATTCATCGCTTGCTAAGTATAGGCAGGCATTTGCGACATCTTCCGGCTTGCCAAATCGACCTATTGGGTATTCTTTGCTCCATTCCTTCATTAAGTCCGCATCTTTCATTAGGTCCGCTGTCATATCAGTAGCAATCAATCCTGGACAAATAGAATTTGAACGAATGCCGGACGCACCATATTCTACAGCTATAGAACGGCTAAACTGATTCAGGGCTCCTTTGGAAACATTATAGGCTGCGACTTGAGGCACCGCGATGAGGCCGAGGATAGAACTGATATGGATGATGCTGCCATATTTCTGAGATAGCATTGCGGGTAGAACCCGTCGTGTGAGCTGGAAGACAGACCGGATATTAATATCCATAATTTCATCCCATTGCGAATCTGAAATTTCGTGTAAAGGGGAACCGTTAAATAGGCCCGCATTGTTTACAAGAATATCAATTTTTTGAAAATTATGTAGAGTTTCGTTAATGAGCTGGTCAAGGTCGTCATTATTTGTCATATCCCCCTGAACAATAATTGCCGATTCACCCAATTTTTCGACTGCTTTTTCGAGTTTTTCCTTTCGACGACCAAATAAAATTATTTTTGCACCTTCTTGATAGAAGGCGTGTGCGGTTGCCAATCCGATTCCGGTACCGCCTCCTGTAATGATCGCTGTTTTATCTTTTAATCTCATTCTTCAAGTTTTAAAATGGGGTGTCCAAAATGTATAATAACCTAAGTCCTGATGAGTTTTGCCTGTCTTTACCCTAGGCAACAATATTTTACCGATTGAAAAGGTTTTTTAACCTCGAGCATAGCAAATTATGAAATACGTTTATTTTGGGTTTGGAGGTTTTATTGGTTTTATTTGTGGTGTCGCCATAAACCTTATTTTTTATTTGTTGGATCAATCTGGAATAAAATTTGCCGCTTATCTTATCAAAAGCTTCGGATTTTTTGGGGAATATATTCTTGAGCTTATCAACGCCTTGCCCTTGTTGGGAGCTGTATTAGGAATTATATTGGTGAAATATCTGTTTGGTCGCGAATTAGATGAAGAAAGGAACTGACCATCAGGTTATGAAGATATGAAATAGAACCCCTTGCCAGAACTGGTAGTGTTAAAATGTCCCAGGTAATATGTTTAAGGATGAGAATGAATAAAAAATTCAATGACAACCTATTAAAGGCACTGGAAACCTCCCAAGAGGCAGTAAAAGTTTGCAAGCAGGCTATGATTGATGCCAACGATGAAAGTTGTCGTGCCATGTACTCCGCGATTCAAAAAGATTGTGAGAAGCATATTCAAATGCTCAAAGGAGAAATTGAGCTACATAAAGTCCAGAAAAAATGGGAAGAATAAATGCGTATTCTAATTATTGAAGATGAAAAAAAAGTTGCTGCATTTATTAAAAAAGGTTTGGAAGAGGAAACCTATGCAGTAGACATTGCCACCGATGGTGAAGAAGGACTTTATCTTGGGGAGCAAAATCAGTATGATTTAATTATACTGGATTTAATGCTTCCTAAAATTAACGGACTGGATATTTTATCCAGCTTGAGGTCGCAAAATATTGAAACTCCTATCTTACTCCTTACCGCAAAAGATTCAGTTGAAGATAAAGTTGAAGGTTTGAACCAGGGAGCTGATGATTATTTAACAAAACCCTTTGCCTTTTCCGAACTTCTCGCGAGAATCCGGGTGCTTTTACGCCGAGGAAAAGCGGAGTCTAAAACCACATTGGAAATCGCAGATTTAACCTTAAACCTGGTTAGCCATAAAGTCAGTAGGGGGAATGAGGAAATCGAATTGACGGGAAAGGAGTATAGCTTGCTTGAATATTTTATGCGCAATCAGGAGAAGGTGTTGACCCGAACCATGATTGCCGAGCATGTCTGGGACTATAACTTTGATACTTTTACTAATGTCATTGATGTTTATGTCAATCATCTCCGGAAAAAAATTGATAAGAATTTCTCCACCAAACTCTTGCATACCTTACGGGGAGTTGGATATGTGATGAAAGTATAGTTATGGCCTTCAAATCCATTCGCTCTAGGCTGACTGCCTTGTCCATTCGCTCTAGGCTGACTGCCTGGTATGTAATTCTGTTAGCCATTATCTTAATTTTATTCAGCGTACTTCTTAATTATTTTCTCTCCAAACGACTTTATGAAAGCGTAGACAATTCCCTGACCGTATCCGCCACCGTTGTCTCTACTTCAGCAACTATGAGGTTGACAAGCTCCTCCCCCTTGCCAGGGTTGAATGAGTTTTTTGACCAATTTTTAAGAGAGGGTAACCTGAACAAGTTTTATCGGATTTATGATGGTTCGGGGAGTGTAGGCTCACGTTCTAGCAACATCAGTGCTTCTCAGTTCCCGTTATCAGGAACTGCTTATGCCGATGCTTTAAAAGGAAAAAATAGTTATGAGACTTTTAAGGTGGGGGGGAAGCACCCTATCCGTGTAATTACCATGCCCGTTATGGTGAATGATAAATTGGTTAACCTGGTCCAAGTTGGCACCTCCTTGCAAGCGGTTCAGGAAACTTTGGGAAATTTGAAAATATTTTTGTTTACTGCTGTTCCATCTGTCTTGATTTTTGCAGCATTATTTGCCCGATTCATGGCAAGGCGAGCATTGAAACCAATTTCTAGAATCATCGATACGGCCAGAGATATTGGTCAAGGCCAAGAGTTGAGCAAACGAATTCCTGTGTTGAAAATAAAAGATGAACTGGGACAACTGGCTTTGACGTTCAATGAAATGATGAATCGTTTGGAAAATTCTTTTAAGCAGGTGCGCCAGTTTAGCAGTGATGCCTCCCATGAACTTAGAACGCCACTCACTGTTTTAAAGGGCCAGAATGAATTGATTTTGAGCAAATCAAGAAAGCCGAAAGAATACCAGGAAGTCATCTCCAGCAACTTGGAAGAGATCAATTATATGTCCAAAGTCCTTGAGGACCTTTTCTTGCTTTCCAAATCAGATGAGAATCAAGTCAGCCTCAATTGCAACCAGTTTAATTTAAAACCGTTGGTTGAAGAAGTTTGTAAGCATGCGGAAGTTCTGGCGGAAGAAAAAAATATAAAGATTATTATTGCTTTCTTGGAAGCTGTTCAGGTTAAAGGTGATGAGGTGCGATTACGGCAAATGTCCTGGAACATCCTGCAAAACGGAATCAAGTATACGCAATGTGGTGGAGAGGTAAAAGTGTCACTTCAAAATGACGGGGAATTTGCTTTGATGACTATTCAAGATACAGGAATAGGAATTCCTGAAGAAGATTTAGGCTTCATCTTTAATAGGTTTTACAGAGTTGATAAGGCACGCTCTCGGGATGAAGGTGGTAGCGGATTGGGATTGAGTATATGCAGACAAATCGCTGAAGCGCATAAAGGGACAATCGAAGTAGAAAGTAAGCTGGGTGTTGGCACCCGATTTAAAATCCGAATTCCATTAATACCAAATGATGAGTCCCTTTGAATTGGTTAGTTGTTTAGCTGGATTATAACGTTTTTTACTTGAGTGTAGTTTTCGAGGGCATGGATTCCCATTTCTCTACCAAAACCACTCCTTTTATAACCACCGAAAGGTGCTGCAGCATCAAAGATGTTGTGACAATTTACCCATACCGTTCCCGCTTTTAATCCTTTGGCGACTTTGTGAGCCTTATTAATATCTTTTGTCCACACACTGGCTGCAAGGCCATACTCGGTATCATTGCCTCTTGCGATAACGCTATCAATGTCTTCAAAAGGGGCAGCAACGACTACCGGACCAAAAATTTCTTCTTTTACAATTTTCATTTTCTGATCCACATTTTCAAACACAGTTGGCTCCACGTAAAAGCCTTTTTCCAGGTTTCCTCCAATAGCTTTGCCACCGGTTAATGTGCTGGCACCAGCGATTTCACCGGAACGGATGTAGTTCAAAACCTTTTCCTGTTGTTCACGTGAAACCAGAGGACCCATATTGGTATCAGCGCACATTCCCGGACCTACTTTGATATTTTTAGCCTGATCAGCGACACGTTCTATCACATCAGAATAAATATCCTTGTGCAAAAGGAGACGTGAGCCCGCGCAACAGCATTGACCCTGATTAAAGAAAATGGCGCCTGCAACTCCCTGTGCTGCGATGTCAAGATCAGCATCAGGAAAAACTATGCTGGGAGACTTTCCACCCAACTCGAGTGACACACGCTTTAAATTAGCAGCTGAGGCTTTAACAATTTCGTGTCCTACTTCTGTACTTCCAGTAAAGGCCACCTTGTCAACATCCATATGATCTGCCAAATAAGAACCTGCATCACCAAAACCAGTAACAATGTTGACGACTCCATCGGGAAAACCAGCTTCAGCAAACAGGTCAGCTAGGTGAAGCGCTGAAAGTGGCGTTTGTTCAGCTGGTTTTAATACTACGCAATTACCTGCTGCTAAAGCGACCCCTAGTTTCCAGGCAGCCATTAATAGGGGGAAGTTCCATGGAATGATTTGTCCCACAACCCCCATCGGTTCCCGGAGAGTGAAATCAAGAAACTCTGCGCCCGGGGCATAAGGAACGCTGATATCAATGGATTCCCCGTGAATTTTGCTTGCCATTCCGGCGTAATAGCGAAAATGGTCAATGACGAGAGGGACATCTGCAGCGCGGGCAATTGCCAGTGGCTTGCCGTTATCTAATGTTTCAAGTTGCGCAAATTCTTCTGTTCGCGCTTCAATCAGGTCAGCTAATTTCCAGATAAGTTTGCCTCGTTCTGATACAGTAATCTTTCTCCATGGACCGTTTTCGAAAGCGTTTCGTGCAGCTTTAACGGCCAGATTGATATCTTCCTTCCCACCTTTTGGAACACGAGTCAAAATGGCATTTGTGGAAGGATCAGCAACTTCAAATGTTTCACCACTGATGGCATCGATACGTTTACCATTTATCAATAATTTTTGTGGTTTTGAAAGAAAATCTTTAACTGGTGATATCGGTTCGGGAATGGTTACTGTATCCATTGCTGTCTCCTGATAAAACTTTTTATTAGATTTAGCTTTAAGGTAAACCCTTATAATTATTTGTCGATGCTTTAATTATTATCCAAGACTACAATGAAATGAAAGATATTTTTATATTTTTTTATAGAAGAG
>CAZMBO010000002.1:62323-69102 GCA_964564655.1 uncultured Nitrospina sp.
ATGAACCCAGTAAATATCACCATCGACATCTTGTATTCTTTTCCAGGCACCTTTAACGCCCAGTTGTTTGAATGGCATGTATTTGAAAACCTCCCATAATTTTTCGTGGTTGGTTCCCGGTCCCTTTCTTAAATTAGCCCTTTTATTTTTTATGCATAAGGCTTCAGAGTTTTGGGGAGTAAAGCCCCAGAAGGTTTGGGCCAAAATAATTAGGAAAAATAAAAAAGGTAATTTAATTTTTAACATGGTTTAAAGAAGGGTGTGAAACGATTTAAAAACTAATAGAAAAAATCGATTGCATTATCTTTATGTAGCATATCAAATTATTATTTAGGCATCTTCTTTTTTTTCTTTTCTAATTAGGATATAAGTTTGGTGATGGAATTTTTTAAATTAAATTGGATTTAGCTTTGATCCAAACTTTAACAGTTCTTCAGCTAATTTTGATTATTGCGGTTATTCTTTATATGACTGCTAATATAATATATCTAGTGCGACTGCAGCCTGTGGTGCAACCAATTTCTAATCCCCCTCGAATATCGGTATGTGTTCCCGCAAGAAATGAAGAACGTGGTGTTGAGGCATGTTTGCAATCTTTATTAAATCAAGACTATTCAAATTTTGAAGTAATCGTTATTGACGATCATTCTACAGACAGTACACCCGACATCATGCAAGCCTTGGCGCAAGAATACTCTCATTTAAAGGTGTTAGAAGGGATAAATTTGCCGGAAGACTGGTTGGGGAAACCCTTTGCTCTACATCAGGCTTTTAAGGTTTCTCAAGGAGAATATTTATTGTTCACTGATGCTGACTTAGTTTTTAAATCAACTGCCTTAAATACCGCAGTTCATGTCATGCGTGAAAGAAAGCTGGATGTGTTGACATTGATGCCGAAAGCGGAATTTGGTTCGTTTTGGGAGCAGGCTGTGCAACCCGTTATATTCGGATTCATCGCGTCATTAACACGATTTAAAAATGTGAATAATCCAGGCCATAAAAGCGCGATGGGATTTGGCGCTTTCCTGATGTTTCGGCGTGCAGCCTATGAAAAAATTGGTGGTCACGAGGCCGGAAAGGCGGATGTTCTTGAAGATGTTTTGATAGCAAAACGTGCCAAACGAGCAGGATTTAAACTGCTAGTCGCCGATGGAAAGCAGCTTTTTTCCATTCGAATGTATTTTGGTCTGAAAGAAATTTGGTTTGGTTGGCAAAAAAACATGTTTTTGGCAATGAATGAGTCTGTAGTAAAAGCCACTTATAATATTTTTGTGGTTCTTGGATTTTTGTTTACTCCATATATCATTTTGGCGATAAATATTTTTGAACAAATCGGTTGGTTTTGGATTGGATTAGCTATGGCGAGTGTTGTTCTAGTCTCTGCAGCTGCCTACAAGACATGCGATGAGTTAGGATTGCATAGAAATGCAGCAGCATTGTTCCCCCTAGGGGCCTTGGTAATGGCTGCAATCATGGCTAATTCCATGTTTCAAACTCTCGTTCGAAAAAAAACTGAATGGCGTGGTAGGGTTTATTCGGTAAAGTAACCTTCTTAGGTTTTGCCTCGTATCAAAAGACAACAAGTTGTTAGCTGGAGGATTTGTCCCCCTTTGCATCTTGCCAATATTGTTCGAGTTCTTCGAGTGGAGTTTCTTTTAAGGTCTTACCGCGTTTAGTAACTTCGACTTCAATATGTTGAAACCGTGTAATAAATTTATTATTAGTATTTCGAAGCGCTTCTTCGGCATCAATTTTATTGAATTTTGCGATATTAACCAGTACAAAAAGGATGTCGCCCAGTTCTTCACTCATATCCTCTTCTTTTCGTGATAAAACAGCTTCTTTAAATTCTGCAATTTCTTCATCCAATTTGTCGAATACAGAGCTGATTTTATCCCAGTCGAATCCATGACTGGCAGCCTTCTTCTGTAGTTTTTGTGAACGCAATAAACTTGGTAAATATGAAGGGATTCCGTCTAGTACAGATTTTCTTCCAGCTTTGCCTTTTTCTTTAATTTTGATTTCTTCCCATTGAGTAGCAACTTCATCAGGTGTTTCGAGATTTCCTTTTTTAAAGACATGGGGATGTCGGTGCACCATTTTATCGCTGATCGATTCTATGACATCGGTTATGTTGAACTCCTTTTTGTTTTCAGAAATTTTTGCGTGGAATAAAATTTGATAGAGCAAGTCCCCTAATTCCTCTTTAATTTCTTCTGGGTTGTTGCCATCCAATGCTTCGAGAGTTTCATAGGCCTCTTCTATTAAATAAGGTTTGAGGGATTCTCTGGTTTGGACTTTATCCCAGGGACAACCATTTTCTCCCATCAAGGTATTGACTATTTCAGTTAACTTTTTAAATTCGGCGGTCATTTTTTTATGCTATGAATTTGAGGATGACGGAATCGGCAAGGAACAAACCTTTTTTTGATAAGGCGATGCGGTTCTGGTTAAAGATGATGAGTTCTTGATTTAGTAGGGGCTCGAGAATCTTTCCATAAACTTTTTGAAAGGAGACCTGAAAGCGATTCTCAAAAACGTCTATTGAAATTCCTTTGAGAAGTCGAAGACCCAGCATCAGTGTTTCTCCCATTGCCTGCATGGGTTCGAGCCGTTCCCTTGTTTCAATCGCATTTTCTTTAGCTCCGATTTCACGAATGTAATTTGAAGGCAAATTGGTGTTTTTGAATCTTTCTCCATTCAGATATGAAGATGCTCCAGCCCCCATCCCAAGATATTCGCCATTATTCCAGTAATTGATATTGTGCCGCGACTCCATTCCGGGTTTGGAGAAGTTTGAAATTTCGTATTGTTGATAACCCGCATCCTCAAGAGTTTGAATGGTGGTTTTATACATTTCTAATTGAATGTCCTCGTGGGGTAGGCATAGTTTTCCCTTTTTATGGAGTTTGAAGAATGAGGTGGTCGGCTCAATTGTAAGATTGTAAGTGGATAGGTGATCGGGGTTTTTAGCGATGGCCTGATTTAAATGAGAGCACCATTTTTCTGTAGTTTGATGGGGCAAGGCAAACATGAGATCTATTGACAGGTTTTCGAATTGTGCTGACCGCGCCTGCTGTATTGTTGAATGGATTTCTCCTTCGGTATGCACCCTTTCCAGCAATTTTAATTCTTTTTCATCGAAGGATTGGACGCCGATGCTGATTCGATTATATCCGGCAGTACGTATTTCCTGTAAGGTCTGTAATTTAAGTGTTGCGGGATTCGCTTCGATGGTAATTTCACAATCGGATGTTAAATTAAAATTTTGCTGAACCGTGTCGAGTATTTGTTTTAGTTGCGAGGGCAGGAGTATTGTCGGCGTACCACCTCCAATAAAGACTGTGGAAACGGTATATTTTTTTGATGAATATGCTCTTAGTTCTTTCAATAGGGCATCGACATAGCGAATGGACTCTTCCTGGTTTTCTGGATGTGAATTGAAATCGCAATAACCACATTTGTGCAGGCAATATGGAATGTGAAGGTATAATCCCAGGTTCATGGTAATATCTTAGGAGAAAATGCATTTTTCCAACTACGGAATGTAATCTTACACAGGAAATCTGTGTTTGTGGAAATTTTATTAATAAGTGTTGCTTGTGAATCAAACGAATTTATTCAGATCGGGCTATGTCAGCATAATTGGGCGCCCAAATGTGGGTAAGTCTACCCTTTTGAACCAATTGGTAGCGCAAAAAGTAGCTGCAACATCCAACCGACCTCAAACTACCCGTAACAAAATCACCGGAGTGGTGCACCTTACAGGTGCCCAAATTGTTCTGATCGATACCCCTGGTATTCATGCAACCAAAAGAACTTTGAACGAAATGATGGTTCAGACTTCATTGAGCACTTATACAGATGTCGACTTGATCCTGGTTTTGATCGATGCGGTAGAAGGTTTTTTACCTGAAGATGAGTTTGTTTTAAAATCCATGGAGCACACTGTAGCGCCTAAAATTTTAGTGATTAATAAAATTGATCTGGTAGAAAAGCCAAACCTTCTAACGTTATTTGCTAAGGCTAATGAAAAGTCAATTTTTAGGGAGATCATACCGGTTTCTGCATTGAAGAATGACGGTATGGAGCCGCTAAAGAAATTGATTGTGGAGTGTCTTCCCGAGGGGCCAGAATATTTCCCAAAGAATATGATCACGGATTGCACGGAAACCTTTTTGTTAGGGGAAATAATTCGAGAAAAGGTTTTGAGTTTGACCCGATTTGAAGTACCTCACTCCGTAGCAGTTGTTGTAGAAAATATAAAAGAACAGGTCAACGGTGTGGTAAAAATTGATGCCACGCTTTATACGGAAAAAGCTTCACAGAAAAAAATAATGGTAGGGCAGGGAGGCAGCATGCTTAAATCTATAGGACGGATTGCTCGAAAAGAAATTGAGAAACGTTTAGGGGCTAAAGTGTATCTCAAACTATTTGTAAAAGTAAAATCCAACTGGCGAGATCAGCAACAAACTATAAAGGAATTTATTTATCTAAATGATCCATTATAAAACCGAAGAAGAAATTGAAGTTATGAAAGAATCCTGCCAGCTTGCGGCGGAAGTTCTTCTAATGATTGAGCCCTATGTAAAGCCAGGGGTGACGACCGAAAGATTAGATCAAATATGTCACGACTATATTGTTTCTAAAGGGGCCGTTCCATCGCCTTTGAATTATCGTGGTTTTCCAAAAAGCATTTGCTCTTCTGTTAATGAGGAAATTTGTCATGGCATCCCATCTGATAGAAAACTTCGAAATGGAGACATCGTCAACCTGGATATCACAACTTATTTAAAGGGTTTTCATGGTGATACTAGTCGTACATTTTTCGTGGGCTCTCCCAGAAAAAAAGCTGCAAAGCTTGTAGAGGTTTGTAAAGAAGCTTTGCAGCTTGGGATAGAGGCCGTAAAACCGGGTGCAAAACTCGGGGATATTGGTGCCTCGATTCAGAATTTTGCTGAAGGCCATGGTTATTCCATTGTCAGGGAATTTTGTGGTCACGGTATTGGTACCAATTTTCACGAAGAACCGCAAATTCTCCACTATGGAAACTTTGGTGATGGGCTAGAGATAAAAAAAGGCATGGTGTTCACGATTGAACCAATGATTAATTTAGGGAAGCCCGACTTGAAAATTCTCTCCGATAAATGGACTGCAGTCACACAAGATGGCGAAATCTCAGCTCAATTCGAACACACCGTTTGTGTGACAGACACCGGCGTAGAAATTTTGACCCGCTTGGATGGAAAGACAAAATTTTAATATTTTTTATCTCTCCTATTAACTATTAAATGATAACTTCTATCATTTTAAGCACTACCCATTTTTAGAAACAACTCTAATTACTCCCTTATTTAAAGGCCAAAAGGCTTAAGAGACATTATTTTAATTTGTAGGTTTATACATGATTTGATTACGGTTCTCATTTTTGTTATCAGCTATAAATCATTATAAATAAAGGAGTTGACAGAAATATTATGTCTGGTAAATTATGTAATTAGAAGATTGCTATAAGTGAATAAAAATTTAATTGGAGGAAGTATATGAAAGGCGATAAGGCAGTGATCAAAGCCTTGAATGATGTGTTGATGGCAGAGTTAACGGCTATTAATATTTATTATATCCATTATAAAATGCAAGAAGATTGGGGTTATGAAAAAATAGCCAGTCATTCGCGTGAAGAATCTATGGGTGAAATGAAACACGCGGATCAGATGATAGAGAGGATTCTATTTCTCGATGGCACCCCTGATATGCAAAAATACGATACTGTTTTAGTTGGCAATACAGTGGAAGCCCAATTGAAAAACCAATATAAAATTGAAGTGGCTCACGTGGCGCGATTAAGAAAACACATTCGTACTTGTTTCGATAAGAGTGATTTTGGTAGTAAAGAAATTCTTGACAAGATTTTGGAAGATACAGAGGACAGTGTTGACTGGCTTGAAACACAATTCAACCGCATCAAGGATATTGGTATTAAAAATTATATGATGGAGAACATGGATAAAGATAATAATTAAAGAGTTAAGGTTTTCATATCAACCCCTTTTTGCTTTTTAGCTAAAGTAAAAAGGGGTTTTTATTTTTGGCATTCATTGCAGATGCCAAATAATTCCATCCGGTGGTTTTTTAAGGTGAAGCTGTGGCGTTCGCAAACCTCCTGTTGATATTTTTCAATAAGCGGATGTTCAAATTCAACGGTCTTACCGCAGGCTGTGCAAATTAAATGATCGTGATGCCTGACCTGGTAGAGGCGCTCATAGGTCGATTTTTCGTTGAAGGTGTGCATTTCAGCTAGACCCGCATCTATTAATAGCTTCATAGTTCGGTATAAAGTTGCAATTCCAATAGTGGGATCCTGCGTTTGAACTTTTTTGCGCAGATCATCTATTGGTATGTGGCCTTTCTGCTGCAGGAACACCTTTAGGATTGATTTGCGTTGTGGTGTCCAGCGGAGATGGTGTTGTTTGAGGAAATCTTTAAATATATCGAATTCGTCGAGCATAAAATTTAAATGAAAACAGTTTTCAAAATCAAAATTAAGCTGAATATACCTTAATTATTATAAGTAAAACAAGCCCTAAAATTTTGAAGCTTAAGTACTTAATTAAAAACATATTATCTTAGACTAATAAATTAAAAAAACGGGCTTGACATAATGGGTCATTGGCATTATATTGATATTCAATATCAATAGAAGAGGCCGTGATGACAAGAATTAAAATTTGCGGAGGGCCGGGATGCCGAGCTTGGGACTCGGAAAGAATGGCTCAACG
>CAZMBO010000003.1:0-17653 GCA_964564655.1 uncultured Nitrospina sp.
ATTTCTGCTTCTATTTCGGCATCTTCAATAAGATCATTGATGTGTTTTTTATATTTTTTGGTATCGTGATCTTCGTTTTCAGGAAGAGACAAATTTTCTCCTGTTTCCATCATGTTGGGCTTTCCCCTGATTATTTCGATTGAAAATTGGTTGTTTTAAATATAAAGATGTTAGGATATGATTCTGGTGTGGCTTGAAATAATTCTGTTCGTACCGATAAAAAACATATCAAATAACTCCTTTAATGTCAATATGATATGGACGAAGTTGACCTAACAGTAGATCTTGGAAAACTGGTTCTGAGTAATCCGGTGATTGCCGCCTCGGGCACTTTTGGCTATGGATTGGAGTATACCGAATTTTTGGACTTGAACGATCTGGGTGGTTTTTCTACCAAGGGACTTTCTTTAAAACCAAAAGTAGGTAATCCAGTTCCCAGAGTTATTGAAACGGCTTCCGGCATGCTCAATGCTATTGGACTGGAAAATATTGGGCTGGATGCGTTTCTATCCAAAAAACTTCCTTTACTAAAGATGTATAAAACGCGGATCATTGTAAACTTTTTTGGAGAAACGATTCAGCAGTATGAAGAAATGGCATTAGCTTTATCCAAAGAAGAAAGGATAGATGCTTTGGAAATGAATGTGTCCTGTCCAAATGTAGAAGAGGGTGGGTTACAGTTCAGTTCAGATCCCGAGATTCTAAGGCAAGTGGTGGATTCTGTCCGCAAAGTTACCGATAAATTCCTGATCGTTAAATTGTCTCCCAATGTGACAGATATAACTACACTAGCTAAGGCTGCAGAAGATGCAGGGGCGGATGCTTTATCAGTTTGCAATACTTTTGTCGGTATGAAAGTAAATCTCGAGACAGGCAAACCTTATCTGGCAAATCGAACCGGGGGACTTTCGGGACCTGCGATCAAACCACTTGCACTCCACATGGTTTATGAAACGGCCCGGGCTGTGAAAATTCCAATTATCGGGATAGGTGGAATTTCTAATAGCGATGATGCCGTTGAGTTTTTAATGGCTGGAGCAAAAGCCGTGCAAATTGGTACTGCAAACTATGTAGACCCCAAGGTTACCGTGAAGGTGGTGGATGGAATTCGTGATTGGTGTAGACAAAATCAGATTTCAAAATTAGCAGATTTAAAAACTCTAGAGTGACTCAAGTTTAATTTTGATATGTTCTTGGCACGCGTTTTCCAACATTGCATAAAATTTCATAAGGAATTGTATTTGCTTTTTGGGCTAGTTCTTCTACTTGAATTACTTCTTCTCCTTGTTTGCCAAAAATAACCACCTCGTCTCCTATTTGAACGTCAGGAATTTCAGAGACATCAATCAAGCTCATATCCATGCATATAGTCCCTACTTGGGGAACTCGTTTACCTTTTACTAGTACTTCCATGTTATTGGATAATCTACGAGGAAGGCCGTCCGCATAACCTATGGGAAGAGTGGCAATGTGGCTGTCTTTATTTGTGAAATACTTTCTGGAATAACTGAGGGCTTGTCCCTTTTGAACCGATTTTAAAAGTATAATTCTGCTTTTCCACTGCATGACGGGTTCAAAAAAATTAAGATTTTCTTTTTGACAGATTTTCTGCACTACTGGATTTAAAATGGGCGAGGGTAAGGCTCCATATAGAACAATCCCTGGTCTTACCATCGTGGAATGGCTCTCTGGAAACCTAAAAAGAGCAGAGGTATTTGCTAGATGGGTTAGAGGAGGAGTAATCCCAATTTTTTTTAATTTAACAAGAGCATTCTGGAAGAGTTCAATTTGATATTTTGTTATAGCTAAGTTTTCATCATCGGCGGATGAAAAGTGAGTCGATAGGGCTTCTATTTTTAGATTCGGTAGACTGCAGATTTTTTCAGTCAGAGCTAACAGGTTTTCAGGAAGAACTCCCAATCGGTTCATTCCTGTATCTACTTTAATGTGAATGTTAACGGTTTTGCCTTGTTTTTCTCCCTCCTTGGAAAGAGCCTCAGCTAATTGGGGGGTGTAAAGTATTGTGGAAAGATTGTGATGGACCAAATCTGCCACTTCATCGGGGAAAATGCCTCCAAGGATAAGGATGGGATCTTTGATACCATTTTTTCTAAGTTCAAGTCCTTCTTCAATAACGCCTGCGCCAAGATAGCCTACCCCAGATTCGATAGCAGCTTTTGCGCAGGGAAGAGCTCCATGACCATAGGCATCAGCCTTGATGACAGCCATTATGTCTGTTTCTGAACCTAGAACAGTTTTTAAATTTTGAAGGTTATGTTTAAAAGCCTTCAAGTTTATTTCGGCATATGTCGCTCGGTGTTGAGCCATAGATTAATTAAGATGGGAAATTTCTTATTCTCTTCGGGTTCTTCCAGTATTGGACAACCGACCGCTTCTTTTTACTACGGGGCCTGCAGTACGCACAGCTCTGCAACACATATTGTCTTCATCTTTTGCTTTTTTTCGAACTTGATAAGCTCTATCACTGTAAAAATTGTAAGCCATTGCATTGATTCCTGCTTCTTCTTGGCACCAGTAGTTGGAACCACATCCTTCTGGAAATTTATAGTCAAGATGAACAATATCACCATTAAAGTCCGTGTTTTTGCATTCGTGATCATAAAGATTTCTGCACTCCTGACTTTTGGGAAGTCGCCAGTCTTCGTGTCCGGCATACTTTTGTTCGTTCAACCAGGCGACATAATTGTTAGCGCCTTTCCAGGAGCACCATTTATTGCGCATCTGATAACTGTCCTCTTTTGTCCACATCAGGTTATAACGGGTGTCTAATAATGTGCCGTCTTCATTATCTTTGTAGCGTTCCTCGTCTGTCATGATTGTTTAATTTTATTTGGATTGGTGTAGTATAATTTCTAGCCTCTAGGTCCGGAGCCAGAATGCTTTATAATAATATTAGGACCTATGTAAGAGCAAAGTTTTTTTATTAAATTTTTCCGAGCTTGACTCGGTTTTTGGGATGAAAAAGGTATGCCAAAAGTTGAAATTGAAAGTTTTTTCTACGATTTAATCCACTGTAAAGACAAAATCCTCGCGACCTTCGACAAGTGGGACAAAAAATATGATAAAGATGAGCGCGGGGCTCTCATTGCGGGAATTCGAGAGTGTGAAGATGCGGAGCTCATTACATTGTTGATGAATATCCAGAAACTTGCAACAGGATATGGACAAATAAAAGCGTTGATGGATAAAGCAGAGCAGGATGAAGTTGATGCCGCTTTAGAAGACGACGACCCAGAAGATGAAGAGTTTTAATTAGCCAGCCTTTCTTGCCAACAATTTAATACCTAGACGTACGACTAGAGGCAGGAATAAAAAATATCCGCGTGAATGGGTTATTGCAAGTTTAGCGGAAACCCAGTGGAAGGATCAATGATGATCCGGGTAAGGGTTTTGTTGCCACCAATCCACAGGGAGTGGTCTTTTGTTGCTTCTAGACTGAAGATAAATTTAGATTCAAGTCCGTTGATTCTTGAGAAATTTTGAAAGGTTTTTCCATCAAATAGACTCAAACCATTATTGGTTCCAATCCATAATCCGTCCGTTCGATCTTCCTCAATGGCAAAAATAAAATTGCCTGGCAAACCGTCTTGAGTGGTAAAATTTCTAAAAGTGAAGTTCTTTGTGTCGATCAGGCTCAATCCTCCCCCCCAGGTACCAACCCATAGTCGGTTTTTCTTGTCGAGGTGCATAGAAATAATATAGTTGGGTTTGTAGTCTGTCGATTGGATATTAGGGAGAGATGGGGAAGCCTGAGAAGCATGATGTTGTCCTTGAAACAAAGACATGATGGCTTCGTTTTCTCGTTTTACTTTTTCATAAGGGGCTCCCAGACCGTTAGAGTGGTTAAATTTCTTCCACGTCTCCTTATATAATGTAGAAATGCCAGACTCGGTTCCGAACCAGATACGGCCCGACTTTTCAATTTCCACAGCATAGACCCAATTATCTATCAACCCACCATTGGAATTGTCGACGGTTAGATTTTTCCATGAGTTTTTATTCCTATCCTCCAATTTAGAAAAATTCACTCCACTCCAAGTTGCTAGCCAGATACTTTTTTTTTCGATTTTTATGTCGTAAATGAAAGCGTCATTCAAACCATCTGGAGTGTTAAAATTTTTCCAGATTTTTCCATTAAAGTGACTTAGCCCACCGCCATATGTGCCTACCCATGGGAAACCATTTTTATCAATGGCAATTGCAAAGATGCCATTGCTTAGTAATTTGTTCGTGTTGTCATAGACTTCGACTGCTTCTTTTCCACTTGTGTCATAGCGAAGCAGTCCATTGCTGGTTCCAATCCACAGATACGTACCAATTGCATTAAGAACTTTAATGTTGCGGGTATTTATTGTAAAAGTTTCTTTTTGTAAAATATGAGGGTAGGACTCTCCTGATGTTTTTTTTGCTACAGGATTTTCAAAAGCAACAACGTTTCCAGCCTCTAAGAATAGGATGATGGTGATTAAGGTCCCGGACAACCATCTTACTTGTTGCGATAAGGAGTGGAGTTTTGCTAGCATGAAATTTTAATAAGGTCTCGAATAAAATTAGAAACTATACAACATTATTCATATGTTTGTCATTCCTTTGGGGATGCTGCGATTGCGATAAGAAAAAGGATTTTTTACCCCAATTTAAGGTTTCTGAGAAAGATCAAAAGGAAATGGTTCTCATTCCTTCTGGGGAATTCATTATGGGAACCAACAAGGTTGACAATGAAGACACCCACAAAAAAATTGGTGCCGTAAAACCTCTTTATCTTGATCAGCATCCTGAACGAAAACTTTTTTTGGCTGGATACTACATAGACCGATATGAAGTCACTAACCAAGAGTATCACCTTTTTTTGGATGAAAACCAGTTTACTGATATACCAGCTCATTGGCAGGACGGAGTCTTTCCTGAAGGTCAAGGGGATCACCCCGTAACGCAGGTAACATGGTGGGAGGCTTGGTCTTATTGTCAATGGGCTGATAAGCAGCTTCCGACAGAAGGACAATGGGAAAAGGCTGCTAGGGGACCCGATGGGTTGCCTTACCCTTGGGGATTTGAGTTTATTAAAGGGAAAGCCAATGTTGGGATAGAGGGAGATCGGAAAACGATGCCGGTTACTTCCTATCCAGAAGATTCCAGTCCTTATAAGGTAATGGGTCTTTCAGGAAATGTTATGGAATGGACTTTGGATTGGTACCTTCCTTATCCGGGAAATACTCGCAAAGATTTTCGTTTTGGAAAAGTATATAAAGTTTTAAGGGGGAATGGTTTTCAAAAAGCGGGTCATTATTTTCTGGAAGCCTATAAGTATTCTTTTGCAAGAACCGAGGCGAACCCAAACGACTTTTTTGAGAACGTGGGTTTTCGATGTGTTGAAAACTGATTCCTCCAATGCTAGCTGGTTAAATCCAGGCGACTTTTTCTTTAATTTAAGTTAATATTGGGAAGCATCAATTTTTGAAATTTTCCGGTCACCATTAAGATTAATGGTGACCATTTTTTTTGCACCCTAAGAATTGAAAGGTTGGTCCATGATTAAGAAAAATTCTGTTGTTAGTTTGAGTTACTGTCTTAAAAATTCAAATGGAGTAGAGCTGGATCGAGCAGATAAAAACCAACCATTTGCCTATTTGCATGGCGTGGGTCAAATGGTTCCTGGCCTAGAAAAAGAAATGGAAGGGATGGCGGTTGGCGATAAAAAGGAAGTTACGGTTTCTCCTGCTGAAGGCTACGGAGATTTAAATCCACAACTAAAGATGGAAGTTGACCGTGCGAATTTTCCTAAGGATGCTGATATCCAGCCAGGAATGCAATTTGAAGGTCAGGGGGATGGGGGTACTCGAACTGTTTTCACGGTCAAAGCAGTTGTGGGAGATAAAATTCATGTGGATGGTAATCATCCTTTAGCTGGGGAGACATTGCACTTTTCCGTTGAAGTCACTGGGGTTAGAGATGCAACACAAGAAGAATTGACCCACGGCCACGCGCATGGCGAAGGTGGTGCGCATCATCATTAGTCGATGATTTCAAATGTTTTGATTAAATCATTCTGCTAAAATAATTTTAAAATGGTTTTGAATTAAATAGCTTAAGGTTTAATTCTATAAAAATCTGTTTTGGCCTCCCGCTTGCTACATTCAATTAAATTCTCAGAGAGTTTTATTTAAATGATTGAAAATAAAAGAAATAATGAATAAAATTTTTAATGATAGAATAGCGGCGGTCCTTGTTCTGGGATTTTCTTCAGGACTTCCCTTGGCTTTATCGGGAGGTACTTTGCAGGCGTGGCTCACCGTTGAGGGAGTGGATATCAGGACCATAGGATTATTTAGCCTGGTGGGTCTGCCATATACCCTTAAATTCATTTGGTCTCCATTGATGGATCGATTTGTTATTCCGATTTTTGGAAGACGAAGGGGGTGGATAGTTCTTTGCCAGATGGGTTTGATCGGAATAATTCTAGGGATGAGTGCTTCCTCACCTAAAAATGCTCTATGGCTTCTGGCAATTTTGGCATTTTTCCTTACCTTTGTTTCTGCATCTCAGGATATAGCTATAGATGCGTATCGAGCCGAGGTTCTGAAAACGCCTGAACGTGGCCTCGGGGCTGCCGTTTCCGTTACTGGCTATCGAGTTGCAATGCTGGTATCTGGAGCATTGGCTTTGATTTTATCCGAATATCTTGGATGGGCAGCCACTTATATGCTAATGGCTTTGCTTTTAACTCTTGGTGTATTAGCGGTTTGGCTTGGCCCCGAACCCGAGTATTCAGGAGTCCCACCTGCTTCAATGAAAGAGGCCGTTGCAGGGCCTTTTACTGAATTTTTTTCTCGTTCCGGTGTTTGGTCTTTGCTGGCTTTAATTATTCTTTATAAATTAGGAGATGCCTTTGCAGGGAGCCTGACCACAACTTTTCTAATTCGGGGTGTTAATTTTTCTGTTGGAGAAGTGGGCGCTATAAATAAAGGTATGGGCTTGGCAGCCACCATAATAGGGGCGATTTATGGTGGTTTGCTAATGGCTCGATTGCGTTTATTCAATTCCTTATTAATTTTCGGGATTTTTCAGGCTGTATCGAATCTTTCCTTTATGGTTCTAGCTTTGGTGGGAAAAAATTATCCGCTGATGATTTTTACTATTGCCTTTGAAAATCTGGCGGGTGGAATGGGAACAGCAGCATTCGTTGCATTTTTAATGGCTTTGTGTAATCACCGATATACCGCTACGCAGTTTGCCCTACTATCTGCTTTAGCCTCATTGGGTCGGGTGTTTGTTGGGCCTCTTTCGGGAATTTTAGTTGATGAGATGGGTTGGACTGTATTTTTCTTTTCCACCTTCCTTTTTGCTTTGCCTGGACTGATTTTGCTTTTGGTGATGAAACAAGTGGTGATAGCAATAGAAAATGAAACAGTTAAAGAAGCATGACAGAATTTATCTACTTGCATGGTTTTGCGTCCGGACCCAATTCTAGTAAGGCACAGGCTTTTAAAAAACGATTTGAAAAGTTGAACATTACCTTTCATGTTCCTGACTTGCAGGAGGATGATTTTGAAAATTTAACCTTATCTCGTCAGATAAGGTTGGTTCAGAACATAATTGATAGAGATAAGCGCAAAAAATTTGGTTTAATTGGCAGTAGTATGGGTGGGTATTTAGCCAGCCTGATTGCACAAACAAGAGATTCGGTAAAAGCCTTATATCTTATGGCTCCCGGTTTTAACTTTCTAAATCGTTGGAGAGCAACGCTTAATTTGTCCAAATCGACTCAAGATTTAATTCCTGTATTTCATTATCGATATAACAAAGAAGTTTTATTGAATACCTATTTGTTTCGAGATGCAGAAACCTGGGAATCCCTGCCGTTTAAACGAAAAATTCCTACGCTAATTGTCCATGGGTTGCACGATACGACAGTAAACATATTGGAGTCGAGAAACTTTGTTAGCAAACACCCAGGTTGCGAGTTAAAGGAGTTGGATAGTGACCATGGTTTATTATCATGTATGGATTGGATTGTTGAAGATTGCCTGAGTTTTTTTCAAGATCAACGTTTATTATGATTGCTTCGCAGTTAGCGAAATGACAGTAATATTTTGACTCTTCGGACCTTTAAAAGGGAAAGAAGTTAGGTTCCTGAATAGTCAGGTGCCTATAACGTCTTTGGGAACCCAGCCTTTTTGTTTTGGATCCAATCTAACCTCAAACCAGCCTCGCTTTTCTTTAGTGATTGTCACGAGTGCACCTTCATGTAACTGGAATAGTGTGACATTGGATAGGTCGAGACCAGATTTTACGTCAACTATTTTTGCAAGAACAACAGCCGTTTTCGAATTGGATTCAAGATGTAGTTTGACACCGACGGCAACAAAAGCCAATAGCAGTATAGCGAGGAACGAATTCCGAGCCAATCTTAAGACTTCTGAGCGAAAATAAAACCATGCTGTAAGTATCACCCAGAAAATCAGGTTGACTGTTTTTGCGAGATTTATATTTTCATTTATATTTAGATCGTTTACCCAAAAGAAAAAGGTAGAAAGTGCGCTGTAGGTAGGTGGAGGGATTTTATCTCGAGTTTGTTGGATAGCAAAAATCAAATTTGCTTGCAGATTTTCATCCCTTGGGATTAATTTTTTTGCACGAATGTAGTTTCTGATTGCAGGCCCGATTTTTCCAAGCCGAATATAAGTATTTCCCAGATTATAGTACAAATAGCCGTTGTTTAACCCTCTTTGGATAAGAGATTCATAAGAGTCGGCTGCTTGTTGAAACTTATTGTTTTCATATAGGTCGTTTGCAATTGCCACTTCTCCCGAAAAGTCTCCCGCAAGGCTTGGGGGAGTGTGGTAAAAGAAGGCAACTAGAAAAAAGAATAAGGCAATATTTTTGATCAAGATTTTTTCTCCAGAATTTTGATGAGATTTTGTGATTCGTTTAGCAGTGCGCGATTATTTCCAGATGATTCCGGAGCATATTGTAGAGCTTCACATTTTTCTAAAAACTTTCGAGTGATATCCACATGGTCATATAGATAATCCGATTCTTTCAATTTGTGCTCTACTTCAGTTGCTGTAATGGCCTTACCTTCCATATTTAATTTATCACCGATGTATTCACGGAGTATCTCAGAGAGCTCACTTGCAAACTCTTTCGAATTTGTATATTTAGAATTAGTTAGACTCTTTAATCTTTGTGATGCTGCTTTATAGGCTTTTTGACTTCGATAAAAGGCCACATCGGTAGTCAGTCGTTTTTGTAGTCGGATAAAAAATGCGCAAATCAGAAAAAAGATTATTGGAGAAGTGAGTTCTAAAATAGTTAAAGATATATTTTGGGTATTAATATCATTAAAATCGTCCAGCTTGGTATGTAATGGCAGGATATCCTCAGCAAGAATTTCAATTTCTGGTTTTTCAGTGATACTGCCTGGAGAGTTCGATTGAACTAGATTTAAAGTTTCTTGAGATGAAGAAGGTCTGATATTTACTTCAATAGGGTGGGTTTGGGCTTGTCGATAATCTTTAACCGTTGGATCAAAATAGGAAAGGGTGAAAGCGGGCAATTTAGCCGCCCCTGCTTTTAAAGGGACCAAAGCAAATTTAAAAACTTTCCTTCCTGTAACCTGGTTTCCGATGACCGTTTGGTTGAACTCCGGTTGATCAGGATAAACTTTAAACAAATTTTTCAGGTCAGGTTCCGGCAATGATACTCCACGGAGGTTTCCATTTCCTGAAACTGTGATCGTTAGTGTGGTAGTATCTCCCACTTCAAGATCGTCCTTCCCCAGATTTGCAATAATATTAAAATTCCCGATTGTATTTTTAAAATCTCCGGGTTTTCCCTTTTCGGGTAATGGTAAAACTTCAATCGATATGGGTTTGGTTCGTAAGACCTTGTGTTCGGCACGAGTTCCCTGACTAAAAAATGGATCATTAAAAAACTGGCTAAACGATCCTCGATTGGATCTATTCTGGGTGCGGTGATAGATGTCAAATTCAAGGGTCGCAGGCGGAATTTCTGCTTTGCCAGGTTTGATTGGAAATAGGGCTACCGATATTTCCTGCACCTGATATTGAATGCCATTTACGACACTTTGATAGCTTTTTGCTTTTCCCAATTCTTCTTTTTGAAAATAAGAAGCTCCAAACGGCATGTTCAGGTCAAAATTTTTGGCCTCAACCCGGTAAAAAAATTTAAAAGAATAAATTAACTGTTCGCCGATATAAGCTTCTTTGTTTGAAACAGTTGATTCTACAAATACTGGACTATTACCGGATTTGCCTGGGGTGGTAGATTTTTTCACCACAATATTAATTGCTTGCGTGGAATAAACTTTGTTATTTGCGCGAATGCGAGCTGGTCCAATTACAAATTGGCCTGTGTTCATGGGGGTCAATCGGTAATTGTGAGTAATGGATACACTGCGCTCCATATTAATGATCTGTGTTGAGGAAGAAGTTCCGGAAGATGTGATGCGAAAATCCGGCAAGGCAGGTAGTTCGGGAGGGGATGTATTTTGAGTTCCTTTTATGGTTACAGATAATTGCACACTGTCATCAAGTGTGATTTGATTTCTATCTACTGTGGCCACTACCTGAATATCTTTTCCGAAGGCAGGTAATGAAAGTGCCGTCCATAAAATAAGAATAAACAATAATGATTTAGGCTTAGAAAAAGTCTCCATTTACCACTGATTGCTTTGATAAGGTTGTTTGGGTTTTATTTTCCCAGCTTGCATTTGGCTGATTTTTTTTAAATCCTCAGAAAGGTTTCCTAGCAACTGTTCAGCTTCCTCTTCACTTAACTCCTGAGGATTCGTTTTTGCGGATTTGCTTTGGTCTTTTTGCTGAGGTTCGTTTTCAGATGGAGAAGTCTCGTTTTGATTAGGCTCCTGTTTTTCACCTTTCTCTTCATTTTTAGATTTTTGTTGCTCAGATTGGTCTTTATTTTGTTTAGAAGAATCATTTTTATCTGAGTTTTTTTCCTGTTCTTCTTTCTTTTTCAGCTGTTCGCGAACAAATTCAAGATTGAATTTTGCGTCCATATCTGAGGGATCTAGAGACAAAACTTTTTTATAGGTTTTTTCGGCTTCTTCAAGCTTCCCCATTTTGAAAAGTGCATTGCCAGAATTATATAGAGAATTTTTTTTTAACTGCGGGTCAGAACCATCTAAGGCTGAGTGCGTGTAGTCTTGCAGCGCTTCTTTATATTTACCCTGTTTGTAGTAGGAACTGCCTAGATTATAATCGAGACGTCGATCATCAGGACGATTTGAGCGAGCCTCGGCAAAGTTTTTTTCGGCTTCGAGGAAGAGACCTTCCTGATATTGATTCAGCCCTTCCTGAATATTTGAGTCTGCCTGGTCGGCATACACAGGGGAGTTTGTCAGTAGAACAAGAAGGCCAACAACGAGAATTAGTCTGGATCGAAGTTTGCAATCCATAACTTTCAATGAAATGAATGACGATTCCCGCCGAAACGGGAATCAGACAATATTAGGTTTAAAAATGCGATTATCTCCTGTCTCCCATTAGCCTTAGAAGCATCAGGAACAGGTTTATGAAATCAAGGTAGAGAGTGAGGGCACCGCGAATGGCTTCCTTTGTGTCTTCATCGGTGCCTTCGTTACCGAGGATATTCATCTCTTTGATCTTTTGCGTGTCGTAAGCAGTTAATCCCACAAAGATTAGAACACCAGCGTAGGTAATGATCATATGCATCATATGGCTTTCCATAAAAATATTAACCACTGAAGCAATGATGATTCCGATCAGACCCATGAATAAAAAACTACCCCATGAGGTAAGATCCTTTTTGGTGGTATAGCCGTAAAGACTCATCGCCCCAAAGGTGCCTGCTGTTACGAAAAACGTTGATGTTATGGATGCGGCGGTGTAAACCACGAATAAGGTGGAAAAGGTTATTCCGGTCAATCCCGCATAAAGAAAAAATACTCCGGTTGCCTGACTAACGCTCATTTGCATGACCCGCGATGCTAGCCAGAATACAAGGCCAATTTGAGCAATTATTAGAACAATGGGAAGAATCGGATTGCCCATTACAATATTGAAAAGCGTTGGGGTATTGGCAACGTAATAAGCCATAAAACCGGTGATCCCGAGTCCGGCTGCCATCCAGTTGTATACACGTACCATAAACCTTTGCTGCTCTGCTGCTACGGCATCTATGCTCATGGTTCGAGGGGAGTTTTCCATTATATTTTTCCTTTCAATACATTAATTCGTCAAAAAAGCGAACTTTTTCAAGTGCTGATAATAGATGGAATTTCCAATCAATTTTGTCAAGGTTGACTTTAGCTACTGCTAATATTCTAACAAAATCCGAGGGATAAATGGAGGCCATTTTCAAGGATTCGTTTCCCGTTTTCTTGCTGCTAAATTGGTTTCATAGAGTAAGAATAACAGGGCAGGGAAAATGAACCATTGGAATCGTTCCTGCCATATTTTTCTTCGTTCTGATTTAAACTTTTTCTTTTCGAGATTCTGATTTATTTGGTCGAGATAAATGGTTTTCAGGTCAATATCTCCGGTTACGGACCTGACATAGCTGCCACCTGTTTCCAACGAAATTTTTTGCAAAGTGGTCTCGTCCAGTTTTGTTAGAACAACCTCACCCTCTTCGTTTTTTAGAAAGCCTCCAGTCTTATCTGGATTTGGCAATGGAGCTCCAATTTCTTTCCCGATTCCAATGGTAAAAATTTTAACACCGACCTCACGGGCCTCTTTGGCAGCCTGCACCGCTTCCCCGGTTTGGTCTTCACCATCTGTTATAAGAATAATTGCTTTAGATTTTTTCTCCTCTGTGCGAAAAGCTTTAACGGACTTTCTCAATGCATCACCTATGGCTGTTCCCTGGACAGGAATAAGGTCGGTGTCAATTGCATTGAGAAAAATTCGCGCAGCAGAATAATCGAGTGTGAGTGGACATTGGACAAAAGAAGTGCCTGCGAATGCGACAAGGCCCACACGATCGCCTCTCAGCATACCCAACAGATCAGAGATTTTGCGTTTTGCTCTTTCAAGACGATTCGGTTTTATATCTTCGGCAAGCATGCTGCGTGATACATCCAGTGCAATAATTATATCAACTCCTTCTTGGTTTATATCTTCCCATTGATAGCCCCATTGAGGACGGGTAAGAGCAAGTAAAAGAAACAAGAATGTAAAGGCGAGGCATATTGTTCTAAGTTTTAGTTGATCTTTAAAACTTGGGGCCACCAACTTGGAAAACAAGTTCTCACCGCAAAATTGGACAAGGAGTTCATATTTCTTGCGGTTTCCCCAAACCAGAAAAAAAAGGAAGGGAATCAAAGTCCAGAATAAATAGAAAAGGGAGGAGTCACCAAATTTCATATCAAGGGATCCTCCTCAAAACGGTGTTGGACAATCCAATTTCCAAAAGCAGAAGCAGTAGTCCTGGAATGAGGAAGTAGTGGAATAGTTCGGTGTATTCTGAGTGATCTATAACTTTAACCTCAGACTTTTCCATTTCATCAATTTGTTTGTAAATAGCTTTTAATGATTCGAGATCGGTAGCGCGAAAATATTGTCCTCCGGTTAAGTCGGATATTTTCTTCAACGTATTTTCATCAATATCCACTTGTTGATAAACATAACGTTGTCCGAAAATTGAATTGACCAGAAATGGCGCTTTCCCATGAGTTCCCACTGCTATGGTATGAATTTTAATTCCAAACGCTTTGGCCGTTTGTGCTGCTTGAAGAGGGGGAAGATTGCCAGCATTGTTTCTGCCATCTGTTAAAAGGATGATCACTTTTGATTTCGATTCAAGATCTTTCAAGCGTTTGACCGCTATACCGATGGCAGACCCTATTGCTGTTGAATCGCCTGCCATTCCGATACTCAGCTTGCTGAGGAAAGATTGTAGGACTCCCTGATCAAGAGTGAGGGGACATTGAGTGTATGCTTCTGAACCAAAAACAACCATGCCCATGCGATCGTTAGGACGGTTCTCAATAAACTGTGAGACAACATCTTTGACCATTGCCAGCCGCGTATCACGTTTCTCATCTTTGATAAAATCAAGGGCCTGCATACTTCCAGAAGTGTCCAAGGCCAGCATAATATCTACTCCGACAGACAGTATCTCGGTGCTTTTGTGACCTTCCTGGGGTCGGGCTAGGGCAAGCACCAAAAGAGATATGCCAATCATTCTAAGGACTAATGGCAGGATGGACAGCATTTCAACCCGCGCCGAGCGGATCGCCTGCAATGTATCGATAGATGAATAACTGATTGTTGCCTGTAGTTTTCCTTTTCCTCGAATGGCAAGAAACGGAACCATTAAAAGAAATAGCAGTAACCAGGGATCTTCAAATCGAAAAAAGCTCATAATTAATTCGGTATTTGTTGAATAGGTGGTGTGGCTTCTTTAATAAAATGAATCACTGGTTCTATTGGATTGTAATTCGTTTCAACTTCAGCTTTTGCGAATTTGACTTTATCGCTTTCTGTGAGAATGTTTCTTGCCTGAAGTTTTTGTTTTTCATTTAAATCAGAAAAACCTTTAAAATGAGAAATGATCTCTTCTGTGGTCCACTCCTGAGCTGGAAACTGATAACGGTTTTCCAAGTATCTTCTAAATATTTCTGATAGTTCAAAAAAATGATCGCGAATACGTCCTTGCTTCATCAATTCGCGACTTTCGAGTTCTTGTAATTCTTTAAGGGCTTTTTGCTCTGCCGTGAGTAGGGTCAGGGGTTCTGGTTTCGGGTCGGATTTTTTTTGCCATTTTTTCCAAATAAAATAACTCAGGGCTAATAAACATAATACCCCCAGTGTTTTCCAAATATAATGAACCCAGGGAGCCTTTATATGGATAATGGGTTTGATGTCCTTTATGTCAGAAGCGTTACCTTCGAGTTGCAACAGCGATTGCACATCAACATTGACTTCGGGAGCGATTATTTTACCCTTAACAATCTTATTGTTTTGATCTGGGGCGTCAAACCCTAAGGGGATTGCGGGAATTGTTAATAATCCTGTTTTATCAACTCTCAATTTTAACCAGAACTCCTGAATAGTTTGATTTCTTACTTTTCTGGGCTTCCTTTTGCCGTGCCCAATTTTTTCAAACCCTTCGGGTATAACGTATTCAGGTGCATGGATAATAATATCCGAATCGTGATTTACTATGATGGAATAAGTGAGGATATCTCCCAATGTGGGTTGGGTAATATCGACCTGCGTGACAATAGAGACTGGATCTTCGGGGTTGCTCCGTGCAGCAGGGGTGTTTATCAATTGAAAGAAGTAAGCTAAAAAAAATAGCAGAGTAGCTTTTGAAGAAATTCTCTGATAGACCATAAACTATTTTTCTTTGGCGATGCAGGTGTCAATGAGGGGTTGGAGTTCAGTAGTATTTTCGGGATTGGCAGCTTCTGAACGGAACAGCCATACTAGTCCTTCTTTGCAATTGCCAAGCTTCAGATAGAGTTTTCCAGCAATGGAGGCAGCCACGGCCCGGGTTGACGAGTTGGAATTCTCTAATTGCCAAATTTCTATATATTGATCAAGAGCCTGTTCAATTAGTCCAGCCTGTTGCAAACGTTCTCCTGCTTTGTTGAGTTCAGAAATTTTTGGGTCTATTAAAATTTTTTTCTGTGTTTTTGATACATTTTCTTTGGTTATCAGCTTTGTAAAAAATGCGACGAAAGCAAATAAAGTGATACCAGTTAAAATATAAACACCGGCCTTTAACTTTCTACTGACTCCATCTTCGGGTATTTTTGAATCACTCATAATTAATGTTTCTTTTCTCTAAGTTTAAAATATTTGACGATAGGATCTGTTAAGGGTTTGTTAGTGAATACTTCTATAGTGTCGATTCCAATAGAGTTAAAAAACATTTTTCGATCTTGACGTTTTTTTATGCAAAGTGATTTGTGTTTCTTGAGCATTTCTTTATCATTCGTGTCGATCAACAATGTGTTGCCAGTTTCAGAATCTTCAAGGAATACCATCCCTACTTCGGGAAGGGTTTCTTCGCGTGGATCAATTATGTTTATTGCAATGAGGTCGAATCTTTGATTTGCGAGTTTTAATTGAGGCTCGTAGTTTTCGTCCTGGAAATCTGAGATCAGAAAAGTAGTGGCCTTCTTTTTCTGGATTTTTAGAAGGTACTCCAGGGGCAGTGAAAGGTTCGTTTTTTTGCCATCAGGTTTGAAGCTCAAAATGGTACGAATAATATTCCAAATATGACCTTTTCCTTTTTTGGGTGGAATGTGGTGTTCAATTTTATCTGAAAAGATGATGAGTCCGATTTTGTCATTATTCTTAATAGCCGCAAATGCAAGAATCGATGCGACTTCTGCGGCAACTTCGGTTTTCATTTTTTGATCAGATCCAAAACTTCCAGAAGAACTCACATCTACCAATAGCATCAGTGTGAGCTCCCGCTCCTCAATGAATTCTTTTATGAAGGGCTGGTTCATTCGAGCAGTAACGTTCCAATCAATCAACCGTATGTCATCACCGGATTGATATTCGCGCACTTCACTAAATTCCATTCCACGCCCTTTGAATGCGGAGACATATTCGCCCGCCATAATGTCATTCACCATGTAGTTGGTTTTTACCTGGATATTTTTGATACGTTGTAATAGTTCAGGAGAAAGTTGATTTTCTCTTTCAGATTGGGTCTCAGGGAAGTGGAACCATTCGCGAATATTTTTTGAAAGTGTTTGGAACATAAAAGGTCAGGGAACCTCAATAGTATCAAAAAGTGATTTTAAAATATCGTCTTCTGTGACGTTTTGGGCTTCTGCCTCATAGGTAAGAATAATTCGGTGTCTAAGGACATCCATTCCAATACTTTTTATGTCGTGTGGGACCACGTATCCGCGCCGTTGTAGAAAAGCATAGGCCTTGGCTGCTCGATTTAGAAAAATAGAAGCTCTGGGTGATGCGCCGAACTGGATCATTCCGGCATAGGTTGATAGTTGATTTGCTTTTGGATCTCTTGTGGCAGTGACCAGGTTGATAATGTAGTCCTGAAGGTTTTCATCCATATAAATTAAATCTATAACTTTACGAGCTGAGAGAATATCTGCAGGGTCGACAACAGGTTTGACCTTATAAGAATCATTGCTGGACGACATTCGCTGCATGATTAGTTTTTCCTCCTCTTTTGAAGGGTAATCAATATGGAGCTTTAACATGAAACGATCAATCTGAGCTTCGGGCAAAGGATAGGTCCCTTCTTGTTCGATAGGATTTTGGGTAGCAATAACCATAAAGGGTTCATCTAAGGGAAATGTGTTTCCAGCTATAGTTATCTGTCGTTCCTGCATGGCTTCTAACAAAGCGCTTTGCACCTTTGCAGGAGCACGATTGATTTCATCCGCTAAAATAATATTTGAGAACAAAGGTCCTTTTTTAATATCAAATTCGCTAGTCTTGGGTTGATAAACCTGAGTACCCAAAAGATCAGCGGGAAGCAAATCTGGAGTGAATTGAATGCGTTTAAAATCTGCTTTGACTGATTGAGCAAGTGTTTTAACGGAAGTCGTTTTTGCAAGGCCTGGAACACCTTCAAGAAGGATATGCTCTCCAGTCAATAAGCCAAGTACCAAGCGTTCAGTCAGATATTTTTGTCC
>CAZMBO010000003.1:17753-40337 GCA_964564655.1 uncultured Nitrospina sp.
ATAACTTACATAAAATAACAAGCTTAACCCATTTTAATAGTAAGCGTAAGTTAGCACGGAGTGTGGCAATGCTTGATGATGAAGTCAAAGATATAGACAGTATTATTGATCAGGGTTTGAATGCGGATAATAATGAACTCGATCTTAGGGAAAAGGAGTTGGATGATGAAGATCTGATTAAGATCATGCAATCGGACAAGATCAAAGGTATTACCGCTGTTTTTCTTGAATTCAATGAGATTAGTGACAAGGGACTTGAGGCACTTCTTGAATGTGAACATATGAAGTTCGTGACCGCCTTAAATCTTTTTAAAAACAAGGTGACGGACAAAGGAGCTGTTGCTCTGGCGAAATCTAAAACAATGCTCAACTTGTCGGAATTGATTTTGAGCGACAATGAGATTGGGGTAGAGGGTGCAAAAGCCATTGCGAATTCCAATTTATTGGGCAACCTCGTATCACTTTGGTTGGGTGATAAGTTAGGTGATGAAGGAGTTAAGGCGATAGCAGAATCAAAATCTTTGACACGATTAACGCAGCTTTCTTTGTATAGAAATGGTATAGGTGATGCGGGGGCAATTGCAATTGCGAATTCAAAAAACCTGGCAAAACTGGAAGAGTTAAACCTTAATTGGAATTTTATTGAAGAAGAAGGAATAAAAGCGCTGGCTAATTCAGATACTTTGAAAAATCTAACGCAGTTAACAATGACATATAATCCTCTTGGTCAGCGAGGAGCTGAGATCATAGCCGAATCAGAAAATTTTAAAAATGTGACATTGATGGATCTTTACGAAACTGAAATTGGTGATCTTGGGGCGAAAGCGTTGGCGAACTCGACAAATTTGTCAAACCTTCAAACTCTGGTTCTAATTCATAATGATATTGGCGAAGGAGCACAAGCGCTATTTAAGGACAACAAAAACTTTCCCAAATTAGAGAATATCTATTTTAACAAACCCAAGCAGACGGAAGATTAATCTTGAAGATTTGCAAAAGGGGTTTCCGGTTTGCTCCGGAGACCCCTTATTTTTTTGAACGCTACGAATATTGAATTATGTTTACAGGTGAAAAGCCGGATTTATTGGATCTAATGCCTTTCCGCGAAGATAGCATTTATGTTGTTGGAAAAGATGGTGTTCCACAACACTGGGACGGGGAAGAGTGGCTTCCGGTAAGAACGGACAATACTAACCCCTTGATGGGAATTTGGGGTCCCCATGAAAATTGTATCTATGCTGTTGGAATAGGCGGAGTGGTCCTTTTATACAATGGTAAGGAGTGGCAGCAAGTCGACACGGGTAGTTATGATTCCCTGAACTCCGCCTTTGGTTTCGATGAAAATAATATATTCCTCTACGGGGTTGGCGGACGGATGCTTTACTGGAATGGAGAGAAATGGGATTACCGAGAACCCAACACTATTCATGACCTCTTTGGAATGTGGGGAGAGGATATTGAACATATATACACGGTGGGAGGTGAAGGTATCTTCCGGTTTTATAATGGCAAAGAATTTCTGAGAAAAGATGAATTGACCGAAGAAACTATCTCCCTTTTTGGGGTGTGGGGAACGAAAACAGACAATGTCTATATTTGCGGCTCGCATGGAACCATTCTTCATTTTGATGGGGAAGAATGGAAGACCATGGAAACGGATACAGAGGAATATCTGCTAAGCATTTGGGGAACTTCCGATAAAAATATTTTTGTCGTCGGCGATAACTCTACCATGCTGCATTACGATGGCAAAGCCTGGTCAAAAATTGATCCGATTAAAGAGGAATATTTTACAAAAGTAAAAGGGTTAGGCGAGGACAGTGTATATGTGGCAGGAGAAAACGGCACGGTTCTTCGATACGATGGAAAAAAGTGGCACGATATGTCTTTGTAGGTAGCAAATTCTTTTGGAGTTGTTATGTCTGAATTGACCAGCAATCATCTACTTTCAATTTTTGGATTGGATGAGAATAATATTTTTATAGGTGGAGCCGATGGCACCATGTTGCATTATGATGGCAGCGCATGGTCTTCCATGGAAACAGATGGACGCTGGACGTTTAAGGATATCTGGGGCAGTGCTCCCGATAATGTATTTGCAGTGGTTACCGATGGCAGGATTCTCCATTACGATGGGAAAACCTGGTCGCCCATGGAAACTGAAAAACTGCCACCGATGACAGGAGTTTTCGGTTTAGCTTCCGATCAAGTATATGCCTGCTCTCGGTTGGGTAAGATTCTTCGATACGATGGCAGTTCATGGAAGTTCACCCAAACAGGAACCGATACGGATGTGACACGGCTCTGGGGATGCAAAGAAAGCGGAATGATTGCTGTTGGGTATGATGGGTTGGTATTGAAACAGGATGGAGATAAATGGCATCGCATGACCTTTAACTCTAACGCAGAGTTTTATGGTGTTTATGGATTTTCCCCCGACAATATTTATATGGTAGGTTCAGAGGGGGCCATTTTTCACTACAATGGAGCTGACTTCATCGAAATGCCTTCGCAGACGATGGAGTTCTTTCTGGATGTATGGGGGCCTTCGCCGGAAATGGTTTTTGCCGTTGGCGATGAAGGAATGATTCTTTACCTGGATGGCGATCAATGGACGCGAATCGAATCCAACACCAAGGAATATTTTTCATCGATTTGGGGAAGTTCCGATGAAAATATTTATGCTGTTGGAGACAACGGCTTGATCCAACACTGGAACGGAGAAGACTGGAAACCGGTGGAGGGATGATGGCCGGCACCCTACGTTCCTGTAGGGTAAAACTCTGCAAACTTCTTGACACCTGCTTAGGACCGATGTTATGGTTCTAACTCATTGAAATTATTCCATTTTATCAATTAGGCATCCATCACCCGAATGGCTGAAAGGGCACAGGTTTCCTGTGCTTTTTTTTATTAATGAGATTTTTTGTCATAGTCCATGATTGGTATTAAAAATGTTTAAACCTTCATTAGAAGAATTTAAAAAGCTGGCCAAGTCTGGGAATCTCATTCCTGTTTATAAAGAGATTCTTGCTGATCTGGACACCCCGGTCTCCGCTTATATGAAAATCGGAGATGGAGATTATTCTTTTCTTCTGGAAAGTGTTGAAGGTGGAGAAAAATGGGCGCGATATTGTTTTCTCGGTTGCGATCCTGCGGTGGTTGTTAGTAGTAAGGGGCGTAACATCACCATAGATGAGAATGGTAAACGACAAGAGAGGAAAATCGACTCAGGAACTCCTTTAAGTGCGATTAAAGAAATATTGGCTCGATACAATCCAGTCGATGTTCCGGATTTGCCAAGGTTTTCAGGGGGAGCGGTGGGGTTTATCAGTTATGACATGGTGCGTTTTTTCGAAGACCTGCCTGAAGATACCGTGGATGATCTCAATGTGCCGGATTCGCAATTCATAATCACGGACACCATGTTGGTGTTTGATAATGTTTCGCAAACCATCAAAATGGTTTCAAATGCTTTTATTGAATCAGATGATCTGGATGAAGTTTACGAACAAACTATAAAGAAAATAAGCCTATTAGAAGAAAAATTAAAAACGCCTCTAAAAATTTCAAATCAAGCTAATGAAGAAGTGGCCCAAACAAAATTCGAGTCGAATTTTGAAAAAGAAAAATTTAAAGGAGCCGTTGATAAGGTTAAACAATATATTCTGGAAGGCGATGCAATCCAAATTGTCCTTTCACAACGCCTAAGTTTTGATATTAAAAAGAAGGCTTTCGATATTTATCGGGCTTTGAGAACAGTAAACCCTTCTCCTTATATGTATTTCCTGAAATTTGGCGATATTGAGGTGGTGGGCTCTTCCCCTGAAATTCTGGTACGGTTGGAAGATGAAAAGGTGGAGGTACGACCCATCGCCGGAACTCGAAAACGCGGTAAAAATGAAGAAGAAGACGTGGCTTTGGAAAAAGATCTTCTGCAGGACGAAAAAGAGCTCGCTGAACATATAATGTTGGTAGATTTGGGTCGCAATGATTTGGGTCGAGTTGCCAAAATCAGTTCGGTGGAAGTCAATGAAAGTTTTACTGTGGAGCGTTATTCCCACGTCATGCATATTGTCTCCAATGTTCGCGGAATATTAAAAGAGGGACTCGATTGCTTTGATGTTTTGGAGGCTACGTTTCCCGCAGGTACGGTTTCAGGCGCTCCAAAAATTCGTGCCATGGAAATAATTGAAGAGATGGAACCCAATCGGCGTGGACTGTATGCCGGTGCGGTAGGCTATATTGGTTTTTCAGGTAATATGGATACAGCTATAGCCATCCGTACACTTGTTGTCAAAGCGCAAACAGCTTATTTGGGGGTCGGCGCAGGCATTGTGGCTGACTCAGTCCCGGAAAGTGAGTTTGAGGAGACCATGAATAAAGGCCGTGCATTGTTAAAGGCCGTCGAGTTGGCTGAGAAAGGGTGGGTCGTATGATTTTGATGATCGATAATTACGATTCGTTCACTTACAATCTCGTACAATACATGGGTGAATTGGGTGCCGATATCCGTGTAGAACGTAATGACCGTATTTCAATTGATGAAATAGAATCTTTAGCACCGAAAAAAATCGTTATATCTCCTGGACCCTGTACCCCTGCTAAGGCTGGAATATCCGTTGAAGTGATTAAATGTTTTTCGGGCAAAGTTCCAGTATTGGGAGTTTGCCTCGGACATCAATCGGTAGGCGCTGCATTTGGAGGAGAAATTATCAAAGCCGGAAAGCTGATGCATGGTAAAACATCAGAAGTTCGGCATGATGGTAAAACATTATTTAAGGGTCTTCCCAATCCCTTCACCGCTACCCGTTACCATTCATTGGTGTTAAATCGAAAAACTTTGCCGGACTGTTTTGAGATTACAGCTGAAAGTGATGATAATGAAATAATGGGAATTCGACACAAGGAGTTACCTGTTGAGGGAGTTCAGTTTCATCCGGAATCAATATTGACTCCTGACGGAAAAGATCTTTTGAAAAACTTTATTGAGAATAGTTGAGTATGTCGTTTCAGGAAATCCTACATACGGTTGTGTCAGGAAAAGATCTGACTGAATATGAAATGATGGCTGCCATGACTCAGATCATGGAAGGGAAGGTGATTGACTCGCAATTTGCTGCTTTTTTAACTGCTTTGCAATTAAAGCATGAAACCGTTCCCGAAATTGTTGGTGCGGCCAGAGTGATGCGCTCAAAAGCGGAAAAAGTAAAAGTTAATGCTTCGCACATTGTTGATACCTGTGGAACGGGTGGCGATGGTGCCGACACCTTTAATATTTCAACGGCGGTTTCTTTTGTCGTTGCAGGAGCTGATATAACAGTGGCAAAACACGGCAATCGGGCTGTTTCCAGTAAGTCTGGTAGTGCGGATGTTTTGAAATGTCTCGGCGTAAATATTGATGCCTCTTTGTCTACCGTTGAACGCTGCATTGAAGAAGTGGGGATAGGTTTTCTTTTTGCACCCTTAATGCATAAGGCGATGAAGCATGCTGCAAAGGTGAGAAAAGAGCTTGGGTTCCGTACTATTTTTAATTTATTGGGCCCTCTTACAAATCCTGCACATGCTCATGGCCAAGTGTTGGGTGTTTACGATTCCAAATGGGTGAACCCTCTTGCTGAGGTTCTAAGAGATCTGGGAAGCCGTCGTGCTCTTGTAGTACATGGTTTTGATGGATTAGATGAGATCACTTTGACGAGTGAAACGCAGGTCTCTGAATTAAAAAATGATAATGTAAGTGCTTTCACTATTGATCCAAAGGAGTTTGGCTATTCGCTTTGTTCTGCGCAGGATCTGAAAGGTGGTTCCCCGGAAGAGAATGCAGAAACCATACGCGGAATTCTCCAAGGAGCTTCTGGTCCAAAGACAGATATTATTATTTTGAACGCTGCAGCAGCAATTTATGTGGGTGGCAAAGCGGAATCGATAGAGCGCGGTATATTGGTTGCGGCTAATTCGATTGGCTCAGGTGCGGCGAATAAGAAACTAGAGGAATTGTGTCGGGTTTCCAATTCATAAGATGTCAAATATTCTTAATCAAATTTTTACTGACAAAAAGAAAGAGCTTCCAGGCACCCAGCAACAATCTCCGTTGTCAGAAATTAAACAGCGGATTGGAGACCAACAACCGGCTAGAGATGTATTCAAAGCATTAGAGAAAGGCGACACCTCTCGAATTATAGCCGAGATAAAGCCAAAGACACCATTTAAAGGAGAATTACGAAAAGGCTTTGATGCAAAAATCATAGCTGGAGATTATGTGAAGCATGGGGCGGCAACTCTCTCTATTTTGACAGAGAGTAATTATTTTGGCAGCAGTATTAAAGTTTTTCAAGAGATTCGGAAAATTGCAGCCATCCCGCTGTTGAGAAAAGATTTTATTTTTGATGAATACCAGGTTTATGAATCGCGTGCTTATGGTGCGGATCTATTTTTGCTAATTGCCACCTGGCTCGATCAAAGTTTGATGAGCGATTTGCTAAGCCTGGGTGAAGAATTGGGAATGCCCGCTCTTATTGAAACTCATGATGAATGGGATATGGAAAAAGCTTTTGCAGCAAATGCAAAATTGATAGGAATAAACAATCGTGACCTGACAAATGGAAAAACAGATTTAGGAATCACCAGGCGTCTGGCACCGATGGCTTTACAAGAAAAGGGAAAGGTGCTTGTTTGTGAGAGCGGGATTCATGGCCGTGAAGAAATTGAAGAATTTGAGTCATTAGGTGTGCATGCTTTCTTGGTTGGCGAAAGTTTGATGGTGTCGGAAGATATTCCTAATAAATTGAAGGAGCTTTTAGGTAATGAAGGATCGTGACACGCAAGTAAAAGTTAAAATTTGCGGCATGACCAACTTGAGTGACGTTAAAGTCGCTGTTGATGGCGGTGTGGATGCCGTGGGCTTTATTTTCTATAAAAAAAGTCCGCGCTCAGTTACCATGCAGACAGTTAGGGAGATTGTTTTAGAGCTACCCCCCTTTGTCGACTCAGTGGGTGTTTTCGTAGATGAAAAGGCAGAACAGATAAATAAAATTGCGGATCATTGTAATCTTGATAGGGTTCAATTGCATGGCGATGAGTCTCCTGCGTTTTGCAAAAAGATTCGCCGTCGCGTGATAAAGGCGATTCGTGTTAAAGACATTCAGTCATTGAAAAAACTTTCTGATTATCCTGTCAACAGCTTTCTTTTGGATACTTTTTCAGAAGATCAATATGGCGGGACAGGGAAAGTGTTTGATTGGAACTTGGCTTTTCCAGCTAAAAAATATGGTCCGATCATTCTTGCAGGTGGTTTGACGCCTAATAATGTTCGACAGGCCATTCAAAGGATTCGGCCCTATGGGGTGGATGTCTGCTCGGGAGTGGAAAGCCAACCCGGAATTAAAGATCACAAAAAGATGCAGGCATTTTTAAAAAATGTTAAGGCGGGGAGGAAAATATGAAAGCCCATAAATTGCCGGATTCAAAGGGCCATTTTGGAAAGTTTGGTGGGAAATATGTCATTGAAACTCTGATGCCGGCTTTACAGGAGTTGCAAGCCCTCTACGAACAAGCTCAAAAGGATCCAAAGTTTAAGGAAGACCTTAATTATTATTTGAAACATTATGTCGGAAGGCCTACCGCATTGTATTTCGCAGAAAGGCTCACGAACCATTTGGGCGGAGCGAAAATTTATTTAAAAAGAGAAGATCTCACTCATACAGGTGCTCATAAAATTAATAATACGATTGGTAGCGCATTGCTGACTCAAAGAATGGGTAAAAAGCGGGTGATTGCCGAGACGGGTGCTGGTCAGCATGGGGTGGCTACTGCTACAGCGGCGTCTTTGTTTGGGCTTGAATGCGATGTGTTCATGGGTGAAGAGGACATGAAGCGACAGGCTCTCAATGTTTTTAGAATGCGATTGCTTGGCGCAAATGTAATTCCAGTAACCAGTGGCACTCGGACTTTAAAAGATGCCACCAGTGAAGCAATCCGCAACTGGATCACAACGGTTGAAAGTACCCATTATATTATTGGTTCGGTAGTGGGCCCTCATCCCTACCCGATGATTGTTCGCGATTTTCAAAAAATAATTGGTGAAGAATCCACACAACAAATAATGGAGATGGAAGGTAGATTGCCGGATACCTGCGTAGCCTGTGTGGGTGGAGGGAGTAACTCTATGGGATTGTTTTATCCATTTATTGAAAACGAAGAAGTCAGTCTTGTAGGCGTGGAGGCTGCGGGACACGGGATCGAAACTGATAAGCATGGTGCCTCTCTGACCAAAGGTTCTGCAGGTGTTCTTCATGGAATGATGAGTTATCTGCTACACGATGATGACGGTCAAGTGACTGAAGCCCATTCGATTTCCGCTGGATTGGATTATCCAGGAGTAGGGTGCGAGCATAGTTATCTAAAGGATTCAGGACGCGCCACCTATGCCACTATCACTGATGAAGAAGCACTTGAAGGTTTTAAACTTTTATCCAGCTTGGAAGGAATAATTCCGGCTCTGGAATCTGCACACGCAATTGCTCATGTTGCCAAACTGGCACCTGAAATGAAAAAGAATGAGATCATCTTGGTTTGCCTTTCGGGGCGTGGCGATAAAGATGTCAATCAAATCGCGGATAGGATGGGAGTTTCTCTGTGAGTCGAATCAAAGATCGTTTAGCTTCACTAAATGGTAATAAAGCCTTGGTGGCATTTTATACTGCCGGGGATCCAGATATGGATGCCTCGAAAGAAATATTCGCCGTTATCGAAAAAAATGGTGCAGATATTGTAGAAATAGGCGTACCTTTCTCTGACCCATTAGCGGATGGGCCTACTATCCAAGCTTCTTCGTATCGCTCATTAAATAACGGAACGACTCTTAAAAAAATTATTCGGATGGTCGCTGATATCCGAAAAACCTCTGAGTTGCCTGTAGTTCTGATGACCAGTTTTAATCCCATATTTGTATATGGACAAAAAGAATTTGTCGCTGATGCTGTAAAAGCAGGTGTGGATGGCGTGATTATTCCGGATCTTCCACATGAGGAGGCAGAAGAATTTCTGGCAATTGCAGATGGGTTGGACATGATTTTTCTTTTGGCGCCAACAAGCACACCCGATCGAATACAGCAAATAGGGAAAATCAGCAAGGGTTTTATCTATTATATTTCTCTAACGGGTACAACGGGTACTAAGGAATCTCTTTCTGTCGGACTGGAAGAAAAAGTTAGCGAAATAAAAAATTCTGTTTCATTACCGGTATTGGTGGGTTTTGGTATTTCCGGCCCCGAACAGGCGGCCGAGGCGGCCAAAGTTTCTGATGGCGTAATTCTTGGCAGCGCCATTGTTAAATTGATTGAGACAAACAGTAACCCTGTTGAGCGCGATCGCAAGCTTGGTGAATTTCTAACGAGTATTCAAAAAGCCATCAATTCCTGATCCTGATATCATGGTTTCCCGGATATCTATAATCATTCCTGCGTATAATGAGGAAAAATCTATTGGGCTTGTCCTTAAGGCATTACCTCAGAGAATAATCCACGAAATAATTGTTGTTGATAACAACTCGACCGATGATACTGCTCGTGTTGCCCTAGAACATGGAGCTCGAGTAGTAAAAGAACCTAGACAAGGCTATGGATCAGCCTGTCTCAGGGGGATTAAAGAGTTGGACGCTCCAGATATCGTTGTTTTTTTGGATGGAGATTTTAGCGATTTTCCTGAAGAGATAGTTTCTCTCATAGCCCCGATTGAAAAAAATGATGAAGACTTTGTACTTGGAAGTCGAATGATTCTTCCCCAAAGCCAATTGGCCTTATTACCGCAAGCGCGATATGGAAACCGACTTGCGGTTTTTTTAATTAAACTTTTTTTTAAGCATAAATACACAGACCTTGGCCCTTTTCGAGCAATTCGCTATAGCTCGTTAATGTCCATTGGAATGCAGGATATGGATTTTGGCTGGACGGTAGAAATGCAAATAAAGGCTATAAGAAATGGATTGCGCATTCGGGAAGTTCCCGTTAATTACCGGAGGCGGGTGGGAATTTCTAAGATAACAGGCACTGTTTCGGGTACCTTTAGAGCAGGCACAAAAATTATTTACACAATCTTTAAGTATTTGTTACCCTGACTTTATGTTTAAAAAAACTGATGTTATTTTTGTGTTATTTTTTTGCTGTCCAAGTTTAGCTCAGGCAGGCGATCTTTCTAAACTCGTGGAAAAAAGAATCAGTCAAGACGGCACGACCCTTGACCTTAAAGGTTTGAATATTGGCCAAAAAGGCTCAAAAAAATTGGCGGCGATGGAGTCTTTAGCCTCTCTCGTTACATTGCATCTTCAAGGGAATAATATTAAAGCGAATGGAATGAAAGCCTTAGCCAAATCGCCACATTTAACTAACCTTAAACATATAGATCTATGGGGAAACCTGCTAGGAGATCTTGGGTTAAAGGCGATTGCAGATTCTCCCTACTTTAAAAATTTAGAATCTCTAAAACTATGGAAGAATGAAATTAGTGATGATAGTGTCGGGTTTTTGGCTGAATCAAAAAACTTTTCACATTTAAGAACCCTGATGCTGAATAACAACCTTATTACAGATCTTGGAGCTACCATCCTCGCCAAATCTAAAAATTTTTCGCAATTGAAAAATTTGAACTTATTCAGCAATGAAATTGGCGATGGAGGCGCATTGGCTTTTGCAAATTCTAGAAATTTCCCTAACCTCGAATCTTTATTTTTGGGTGCAAATAGTATTACAGATAGAGGAGCAGTGGCCTTGATTGAATCGAAAACCTTTCCAGCCCTGAAAATTCTTGATTTGGGGAAGAATTTGCTGGGGGAACCCTCTGCTCTGGCTGCCTTCAAAATCAATCGCAAGAATAAAGTTCGAATTATTTATAGATAAGTTTTATTCAATTAAACTGGTGTTTGTATGACAGTAGCTAAAATTGCAGAAAAGGCTAATTCCGCAGCGTTGATTCTTGCGCATCTTTCTACGGATAAAAAGAATCAGGCTCTTAATGAAATGGCTAATGCGCTTGAAGCGAATTCTGAATCAATTCTTTCAGCCAATAGGAAGGATTTGGTGTTTGCTGAAAAAGAGGGTGTGGCAAGGCCTCTCATTGCCCGTTTGACTTTAACTAAAGACAAAGTACGCGGTATGGCTCAAGGAATTCGTAGCGTAGTGGCCCTGCCCGATCCTGTAGGTATCAAACAAAAATCTATGGAACTAGATGAAAATTTGACTCTGCATCGGGTGAGTTGTCCCATAGGGGTCATTGGCGCAATTTTTGAGTCTCGACCTGATGCAGTGCCACAAATTTCTTCTCTTTGTCTGAAGTCTGGGAATGCGGTAATTTTGAAAGGGGGGCGCGAAGCACAAAACTCAAATAAAGTGCTCGTAGCTTTGTTGACGGAATCCATTAAAAAGATAACCGATGTTCCTGAGGCAGCGGTGCAAATGATTGAAACTCGATCAGAAGTTCGGGATATGCTTAAGGAGGAGAAGAATATTAATCTAATCGTTCCGCGTGGTAGTAACGATTTTGTAAAATATATTCAAGATAATACAAAAATACCGGTTTTAGGGCATTCCGAGGGAATTTGTCACAACTATATCGACAACGAAGCTGATTTGGATAAAGCGCTAAGGATTGCACTAGATTCAAAATTGCAGTATCCGGCTGCCTGTAATGCGATGGAAAATCTACTTGTCCATCAGGGTGTTGCATCCAAAATCATTCCGCAATTGGTAGAGAAATTCCTAGAAAAAGATGTGGTATTGCTGGGTTGTGAAAAATCCTGTGTTGTTTCTAAAGATATATCGCCAGTATCAAAAAACGAGTGGGACAAGGAATATAACGACTTGAAACTTTCTATTAAAATTGTTGAAAACTTAGATGAGGCTATTACCTTTATTAACGAGCATGGCTCGGGCCACACAGATACAATAATCACGGAAAATATTGAAACAGTTGGGAAATTTATGAGTGAGGTGAATTCTGCTAGTGTAATGTGTAACGCATCTACCCGTTTTGCAGATGGCTTCCGTTATGGATTGGGTGCAGAGATTGGGATTAGTACCAATAAAACTCATGCTAGAGGTCCTGTTGGACTAGAAGGGCTGGTCATCTATAAGTATAGAGTATACGGGAATGGACAGATTGTCAGCGATTATTCAGGAGAAAATGCACGTTCGTTTACTCATAAACCTATCTGATGACAATACGTGGTGGAGAAAAAGTCTAGCAATTTAAATACAAATATAAATCAGGACCTGGGTGATCCGTTTGATGTCTCGGTTGAACCTATAAAAAATAACTGGTTTCTATTTAGTATTTTACTCATAGCTACATTGGTTACGACTTTTTTGGCTGGTGGTCCTTTATTTTCCATCAGTTTATTGTTAATTTTAGGAGCTCACGAGTTCGGCCACTATTGGGCAAGTAAGAAAAATGGTGTTCAGTCAACACTCCCTTATTTTATTCCCGCCCCTCCTATTTTTATAGCTGGAACCTTTGGTGCCTTCATTCAGATCAAGCAAAGAATACCCAATCGAATGGTATTGATGGAAATAGGAGCAGCAGGCCCTATTGCAGGATTCGTGGTTGCTCTGCCAATGCTGATTTTGGGTCTCTATTTATCTTCGGTAACGCCTTCAATCGGTATGGGGAGTATTAACTTTGGCAGTTCTTTAATTTTAAATTTTTGTTCACAATTAGTTTTAGGAGTTGATCCGAGTTCACCCGATATAAACATACATCTGCATCCAATTGCATTCGCAGGTTGGATAGGAATGTTGATAACTGCTTTAAATTTAATGCCGGTAGGTCAGTTGGATGGAGGCCATATTATTTATGCAATTGCTCCAGGCAAACATAGCGCAATTGGAAAAATTTTTTTTGCAGGATTATTTCCATTAGGGTATTTTTGGCCAGGTTGGTTCTTTTGGGCAGCTATGATTGCATTAATGGGATTTAAAACAGCGCCGCTAAAAGAAGATGTTGGAAAATTAAGGCTAACCCATATAGTTCTAGGTTCCATTTCAATGGTCATTTTTATACTGACATTCATTCCAATTCCTTTTTCAGAAATTTGATATATAAGATTGAATATTAAGAGTATATTTCCATTATTGAAATAAATGCCTAAAAATTGGGCAAAATTTACATGTTTTCTAAAAGTCAAATTTGCCATATTAAGCTTTTTTAATTTTGCTAAAATGATGGATTATTTGACATAAGTAATATAAATTATTGTTTTTAAAATAAAAATTTGTCAATAAATAAATCTTTATCGTTTGCTTTGCTTATTATGAAATTGACAGAGGGGGGAAGCGTATGATACATTTTCATTATTCGAGGGGTGCTAAACTTCTTACCCGTATAGGGTATATTTGTAAAGAAAAGAATATTCTTGGTTGCCATCAAGGTTTCTTTTTAGAAGTTTGGTGCCCCTTTTTAGCTTCTTTATCTGTATTCCTTACCTTTAAAAAATATATCTACTTATCCTTTTTGAATTAATATAGTTTCTGAATCAAAATCTCCCTTTTGAGGAATTTATGCAGCGATTACGAATTTGGCTTTGCATATTACTGTTGAGTTCTTTAACAAATATTTCTACCTCTTTCCCGGGCGAAATTACACCCATTCCTTCGCTAAATAATATTCTTAACGAAGCGCGCACTTCTTTTTCCGGAAAAAACAACTCTATCACCTTAGAGGATATGTTGTTTAAGATTAAAAAATTTTATTATCAAATTCAGTATTTGGATCAAAAACTGGAGATACTTAACGAAGTTAAGGGACATTTTGAAAAAGCTATCAGCAAAGCAGAAGAAAAATACGATGAGGGTGAGGAAGATATCAGTCAATCTGATATTACAAAATTAAAACTGGGTTTAGCGGGAACATTAAATAATATTTATGAAGTAGAGACGGGTCTGCAAATTTCGCGCTTATCACTATCTGATAGCCTTGATCATAAATACTCACCTAATGCAAAACTAGTAGAGCCAAGTATTTCGCCTATTAAGTTCGAATTTAATAATTTTCATGCATGGGAGGAGAATCACAGTAAACATCCAGGAAAACTTAAAAGAGAACTGATATTAAAAAAGGGTTTTTTGCAAGTTGTTGAAGCGAAGAAAAAAATGCAATTAGCTAGGAAAAATAGAAAAATGACGCGGGCTTTATTGGTAAGCGAGGTTGCTAATTATGACTTTGGTATCGGTGATTCTGGTGACCTTTTTCAAGCTCTCATTATCTACACTCGTGTTTTGAATGGCTATTATGATTCAGTTTATAATTTTAATCTTTTGGTTGCCAAGTTGGATCGCGATACCAATAAGTAAAACTGAATGCTATAAAATACTGATTGAATTTGAATATTATGGTGGGTCTTGGCAGGATTTTTTTCACTGAATACTGAATAGTGAAAGGCTTTACTCTCCTTAGGAAGTTTTCTGTTTTATCCGTAGAAAGGTTCTATATCGATAATTTGATTTAAAACAGCGATTTGTCTCTAGCGCAAGTTTCGGCTACACTATTTCAACTTAAGTTGAGGGTTTTGGCTCGTCAGCTGACCGGGGGAATTACTTTTCTAATTGTGTTACAAAATAAATTAAGTGAGGGAATATGGGTAAATCGTTATTGATCGTTGAGTCACCTACCAAAGTGAACACACTTAAAAAAATTGTAGGTAAAGATTTTATTATCAAAGCCTCGGTAGGCCACCTTAAGGATCTTCCTAAGAAAAAATTGGGAGTCGATGTCGAGAATGATTTCGAGCCGGACTACATCACAATTAGAGGGAAAGGTAAAATTTTACAGGAGTTGAAAACCGCCGCAAAAAAGGTAGATACAATATATCTGGCTCCCGACCCGGATCGTGAAGGTGAAGCGATTGCTCACCATATTGGAAACGAAGTGGCTAGGTTTACCAAAGGAAAAATATATCGGGTTATGTTTAATGAAATAACCAAAAAGGCGGTAAAGGAAGCCTTGGAAAACCCGACTGATTTGAATCCTGACAGAGTAAATGCTCAACAGGCACGCCGTATTTTGGATCGTTTAGTGGGGTATAAAATCAGTCCCATTTTATGGAAAAAGGTTCATAGGGGTTTGAGTGCAGGAAGAGTCCAATCCGTAGCTTTACGAATAGTATGCGAAAGAGAGAGAGAGATTCAAGCTTTCCAACCTAAGGAATATTGGTCTATTACGCTGGATTTGGAAGGCAGTTGTGAGCCAAAGTTCCAGGCAAAGCTTTTAAAAATTGCGGATAAAAAAGCCGAGATTGATAATAAAGATGCCGCCGATAAAATCCTTAAGGATCTGGAAGGCACCCCACTGATTCTTGAGTCGATAACCAAAAAGGAAAGAAAGAGGAATCCTAGTGCCCCATTCATTACCAGCTCTCTGCAACAGGAGGCATCTCGAAAATTAAATTTCTCTCCTAAGAAAACTATGATGTTGGCACAAAAGTTATATGAAGGAATAAAGTTAGAAAAAAAGGGTACTGTTGGTCTGATTACTTATATGCGAACAGATTCAGTGCGATTATCTGATCAAGCTCTCGAAGAGGTTAGAAATTTTATTCCAGAGCGATATGGTAAAGATTATCTACCTTCAGAACCAAATATCTATAAAAGCAAAAAGTCTGCACAAGAAGCCCATGAGGCTATTCGCCCGACTGATGTATCCTTAGACCCGAACTTTCTAAAAGACCATTTGGAAAAGGATTTATTTCGTCTTTATCAATTGATCTGGTCCCGTTTTGTATCTTGTCAAATGGTTCCAGCTGTTTTGGATACGACCCAGTTTGATATTAAATCGGGTAATTACCTGTTCCGTAGCAACGGCTCGATTTTAAAGTTTGCAGGTTTTATGAAAGTCTACGTAGAGAGCCAAGATGATGATAATTCTGAAAAAACAGAAACGAAGGATAGCGATAGAATTCTTCCTGCTCTTACAAAAGGTGAGGAATTAAAACTTCACGAGACATTGCCGGAACAGCATTTCACTCAACCACCGGCCCGATTTACGGAGGCGATGTTGGTTAAAGAACTCGAAGATAAAGGTGTTGGAAGACCCAGTACATATGCTTCTATTATCAGTGTGATTAAGGATCGTGACTATATCCAAAATGAAGAAAGAAGGCTGAAGCCTGTTGAGTTGGGGTTTATGATTAATGACCTTTTGGTAGAAAACTTTCCGGATATTATGACTACCCAGTTTACTGCGAAAATGGAAGAGCAGTTGGATGAAGTTGAAGATGGAAAAATTGAGTGGAAAAAAGTGCTTCATTCTTTTTATACGCCTTTTAAAAAAGACCTTGAAGAAGCAGAGAAAAAGATGAAAGACTTCAAAGCTGAAGTCGAAGAAACAGATGAGATTTGTGAAAAATGTGAAAAACCTATGATTATCAAATGGGGTCGTTTTGGTAAGTTTATGGCGTGTTCGGGATACCCAGATTGTAAAAATGCAAAAGATATTAAAAAACCGGGCAGCGAAGGGGAGTCTGAAGCTCCAGATGAGGTTGAGGGCGATTGTGACTTATGTCAGTCTCCTTTGATCATTAAACGAGGCAGGTTTGGAAAATTTATTGCCTGTTCAACTTATCCTGATTGTAAATTTACCAAGCCAATTGGTTTGGGAATCGCTTGTCCGGAGGATGATTGCAAAGGAGAAATTGCTTCTCGCCGATCAAAAAAAGGTCGAACATTTTACGGTTGCACGAAATATCCTGATTGCAAATTCACATCTTGGGATAAACCTAAAGCTGAAGCTTGCCCGGAATGTAAACATCCCTTTATGGTTGAAAAGTGGAAAAAGAACGAAGATCCCTCAATCCTTTGTCCAGAATGTGGATTCAAAAAGACCAATGTGGCGGCCTGAAAATTTTAAGTGAATGATTTCCTAACCATAATTGGTGCCGGGTTGGCCGGATCAGAAGCAGCCTGGCAAGCAGCAGAAAGAGGTGTTCCTGTTGTTTTATATGAAATGCGTTCGGTCAGTCGTACTGCAGCACACAAAACTGATAATTGCGCCGAGTTGGTTTGCAGTAACTCTTTAGGTAACAACCTCCCTTATTCAGCTCCCTTTATTCTCAAAGAAGAACTACGTAACTTCAATTCAGTCGTTATTTCATCCGGAGATCGAAACTCCGTCCCGGCGGGTTCAGCGCTTGCTGTTGATCGGGAATTATTTTCAAAGGAAATAACTAAAAGAATTTCCAACCATCCTTTGATTACTTTGAAACGGCAGGAGATCGTCGAAATACCCAATTCGGGGCCCGTTATTATTGCAACAGGTCCATTGACATCTCCGAAATTATCTAAAGAAATTTCTCAATTAATTGGACAGGAATACCTTTATTTTTATGACGCTCTTTCACCGATTGTAGATGCCAATACAATTGATTACGATACGGCTTTTTTTGCTAGTCGTTATGAAAAAGGTGGGGCCGATTATCTTAATTGTCCTATGAATGAAAAACAGTATTATGATTTTATCCACGAATTAAATAACGCAGAAAAAGTTCCTATGGCTTCTTTTGAAAAGCCTGTTTATTTTGAGGGTTGTATGCCGATAGAAGTTCTGGCCGAACGAGGACCAAAGACTTTAGCTTTTGGGCCATTAAAACCCGTAGGGTTGACAAATCCACATACAGGAAAAACAGCGTTTGCCGTTGTTCAACTTCGAAAAGAGAATAAAGAAAGTTCTGCGTATAACCTGGTAGGTTTTCAAACAAAACTAACATATCCCGAGCAGAAAAGAATTGTGCGCATGATTCCTGGTCTTGAGAAAGCTGAGTTTTTTCGGTTTGGCGCTATTCATAGAAACACATTCATCAATTCACCGGGACTATTGAGTGATGAATTGGAACTAAAGTCTCGATCCGGCATATATTTCGCGGGACAAATTATAGGAGTTGAAGGCTATTTGGAATCGGCAAGCATGGGTTTGCTTGCAAGTCTGAGTGCTGTGGCTAAAATTTTAGGGAAGGACTATATACCACCGCCAAGAAACACGGCTCTTGGTGCTTTGATTAATTATTTGACGACTTCAAACGTAAATAATTTTCAACCGATGAATATAAATTTTGGGTTGTTTCCGATTGGAGAGATAAAAATACGTGACAAAAAGGAGAGAAATCAGAAAATTGCTTTAAATGCTTTAGAGAAAATTCAGAAATGGGAGCAAGAACTAAAAGGTTTAATTGGTTCTGCTGCTTGATCTGGTAAACAATCTCATCTCCTGTTTTATATAAGGTGCTTTTATTGTGGTAATTTAGAAAAAAAGTAGGGTTAAACATCAAGGTCTTTCGCAAACTCTGCTTTTTGTTTAATAAAAACATATCTGGATTCGGCATTTTTACCCATTAACTGGGAAACCGTTTCGCTAGCTCTTTCAGCATTGCTCAATGCAACTTTTATCAAGGATCGTGATTTTTTATTCATAGTAGTTTCCCTTAAGTCAGAAGCTGGCATTTCTCCTAAACCTTTGAATCTGCCGATATCGTATTGAGTTCCATTTAAATTTTTTACAATTTTATCTTTTTCTTCTTCGGTAACGGCGTAATAAAGCTTTTTTCCTACATCAATTCGGTAAAGGGGGGGTTGGGCTATAAAAAGGTGTCCCTTGCGAATAATTTCTGGCATGCACCTATAGAAAAATGTGAGTAAAAGTGTGCAAATATGCGCTCCGTCAACATCCGCATCGGTCATTATAATAATTTTTCCATATCGTAATTTGCTGTAATCAAATTTATTCAATAGTCCAGTGCCACAAGCAGAAACAAGATTTTGTATTTCAGAATTAGCCATGGTTTTTGCTGGGGATGCGGTTTCAACATTGAGAATTTTTCCGCGAATGGGAAGAATGGCCTGAGTTTTCCGGTCTCTGGCTTGTTTGCTGGATCCCCCTGCAGAATCTCCTTCACAAATGAATAATTCAGCTTGATCTTTATCTGTCGTCGCGCAATCAGAAAGTTTTCCAGGGAGATTTAAACGATGCGAAATATTAGTTTTTCGTTGAACTGCTTCTTTTGCTTGTCGAGAGGCAACCCGTGCCTGCGCAGATAAAATGATGCGGTTGGCCAAGGCATCTCCTAAAGTCTGATTTTCATTAAGAAAATGTTCAAGACTATGTTTGATTACTACTTCAACCTGAGATGCGATTTCAGAATTTAAACGACCCTTCGTCTGTCCTTGAAATTCTACTTCACCTTGTAGGTATACATTAATTATAGCTATTAACCCTTCACGGACATCATCACTGGTTATGGAGGGGATTTCTTTAGGGAGAAGTTTTCTCCTTTCTATATAAGCGCGCATGGCTTTTGTTGTGCCATTTCGGAAACCAATCTCATGGGTTCCGCCATCGATAGTACGAATCGAGTTTGCAAATGAAAGAACTTGAGTGTCTGTGTCAGGTGTCCATAAAAAAGCGGTTTCTAATCGTAATAACTTGTCTTCTTTTTCAACATAAATTGGTTTTTCCATTAGAGTAGATTTTTTGCCAACGATCTTTTTTATGTAATCCTGTATGCCGTCGGGGTAATGGAAGGTGTGCTTGTTTTTACTTTCAATAAAGTTTATTTTTAATCCTTTATTGAGAAAGGCTTTAGATTCAGCCCGTTCCATAATTAATTTGGTGCTGAATTCAACTTTAGGGAATATTGTAGGGTCTGGTTGGAAATATACAGTGGTCCCATAAGAGCGCGTAGCCTTCCCCTTTTTAAGTTTTGATAGAGGCTTTCCTTTCGCATAGGATTGGGTCCATTCAAAACCATCTCTACGAGAAGTAGCTACTAAAGATTCTGAAAGAGCGCAAACTACTGCCATTCCAACACCATGCAGTCCGCCTGATACTTTGTAGTTGTCTTGACCAAACTTTCCTCCAGAATGGAGGGTTGTGAATAAAATCTCCATTGCGCTCTTTTTGGTTTTTTTGAAAAGGTCTACAGGAATGCCCCGGCCATTATCCTTAATAGTAACTTCATGGTCGGCCGTAAGAGAGATTTCAATTTTATCGCAATATCCGTTTAAAGCTTCGTCAACACTGTTGTCAAGGATTTCCCAAAGTAAGTGATGAAGCCCAGCGGAAGAAGTAGACCCTATATACATTCCCGGTCTTTTGCGTACGGGTTCTAAACCTTCAAGAACCTGAATATCTTTAGAGTTATATTTAGCCATATTTTTATGTAATTTTTACAATGGTTTTTCGTCTTGAAAGAATTACACCTTGGGTACCTCGATTGCAAACTCGGACACTTTTGACAGTGATTTCTTTGTCTTTACCCGAATCAAAAGAAAGTGTGACCTTGTCTTTCAAGCTAACAAATTTAATTCCTACCAATTGGCTATCTTTGGTTTTCATTAAAATAACACCTTTTCCAGATCCGCTTAATTGGGTGATGTGCTCGGTTGCTATAACCAAAGCTTTTCCTTGAGCTGTTGCGAGGAATAAATGATCGTGTGTGACGGGAGCAAATGCAATCATCTTGTCCTCATCTTTCAGGGTCATGATTTTTCTTCCTGATCGAGTGGTTTCCCCTAAATTTGAGATTGGAAAACGGAAGCCATATCCATTAGCGCTAGCAACCATATATTCCGCCTCATCTTCAAAACCTAAGCTACTTTGGCCGGTTGCATTGTCTTTTGGGATTGCTGGAAAACGAATCATTCCTATTACTTTTTCTCCATCTGCAAAGTTAAAAAGACTTTGTATGGGTTCACCAAACCCACTTCTTGTGTAGGGCAAGTTGAAAACCTTTATTACATATGCAATGCCAAATGAAGTGAAAAGCCCCAAAAGATCTTTTGTGTTGCATGGCGTAGTGCTTAATAATTGATCGTTTTCTTTGAATTTCAGGGAGGAGGGATCGCTAATAGTTTTAAGTTTCCGAATCCACCCGTTTTGACTGAGAACAACATGAACGTCTTCATGTTCAATAAAATCTTCAGCATTAAATTCAATACTTTCACTGGAACCAAATTTTGTTTTTCTTTTGTCCCCATATTTTTTATCGATTTCTTCAAATTCATTTCTAACTTCTTTCCAAATCTTCTTGGGTGATTTGAGTATGGAGACTATCCCCTTTTTTTCTTTTAATTTTTCTTTTTGCTCAGTGATAATCTTATCCATCTCTATAGACACCAAGCGATAAAGAGGAAACTCAAGGATGGCAATTGTTTGCTCATCATCTAGCGTAAAATGTTTTTGGATCTTTTCATGCGCTTCTTTTCTAGATTTTGAAGAGCGAATTAATTTCAAGGCTTTATCCAGAGCTGCAAAAATTGCTGCAAAGCCGACAAGAATATGCAGTCGTTTTTCGAGAAGAGAAAGTTCGTATTGAAGGCGCCGTGTGACAATCTGTTTGCGGAACTGAAGAAACTCCTGGCAGATTTCGATTAAAGATAATCGCGCCGGTTTGCCATTTGGTTTAAGGCATGTAAAATTGATTTGAAAATTTGATTCCAGATCGGTGTGTTTGAAAAGGTAACTCATTATTTTATCTGGATCAGTAGTATTCTTTATTTCTAGAACAACGCGAACTTTTTCGTCGCTTTCATCTCGGACATCCGTTAAAGAAGTCAATTTTTTGGAGATAATTATTTCCGCTATTCTTTCAATCATTCGTGCTTTGTTGATCGCGTAAGGAATGGAAGTAATGATGATCTGTTTTTTGCCGCGCGGAAGATCTTCAATTTTCCATTCACCGCGAATTTTTACCGCCCCAGAACCTGTTTCATAAGCCTTCCTTAGTTCCGCCTTACTATTTAGAATGATGCCTTCGGTGGGGAAGTCGGGACCTTTAATATGTTTCATCAATGAAGTGATGGTTTGTTTTGGTTGGTCAATGAGAGAGAGCAGTGCAGAAAAAACTTCATGTAAATTATGGCTAGGAAAAGAACAAGCCATTCCAACTGCTATACCCGATGACCCATTGATTAATAGATTTGGCATCCGTGAAGGTAGTACTATAGGTTCCTTCAGAGTGTTGTCATAATTAGGGCGAAAATTCACCGTATCCTTTTTTATATCGCTGAGCAGGAATGCGGTAATAGGGGTCAATCGACCTTCTGTATATCGGTAAGCGGCCGGAGAATCACCATCCATTGATCCAAAATTTCCCTTCCCATCAACCAATGGGTATCGCATGGAAAAATCTTGAGCCATTCGGACCATTGATTCATAAGTGGATGAGTCGCCATGAGGATGGTATTTACCTAGGACTTCCCCAATAATTTTGGCGGACTTAACATGCTTGCTGGCGGCATTCATTCCCATACTTTCCATGGCATATAAAATTCTTCGATGGATAGGTTTGAGCCCATCACGGACGTCAGGAAGAGAGCGCGATACTATCGTTGAGAGAGCATAGGTCAAAAACCTTTTTTCGAGCTCTTCTTGTAGGTCTGAAGTTTTTTCTGCCCTCATTTTTCTTAAGATTTAAAGGTTGTTTGAGTCAAAAAGTGAAAAGATGACTGCCAGACTTGACGTTTCAGAGAAGCGGTCTTATTAACTCGTTAGGGAAGGAATTGTGTTTTATTTCCCATATATGGTATATCTAAGTTTGATATATACAATATA
>CAZMBO010000003.1:40437-58086 GCA_964564655.1 uncultured Nitrospina sp.
CCTTTTAGGAGTAATTATGTCTGACCCAAAATTACGAGAAAAAATCATTGATTCATTGAAAACGGTTCAAGATCCTGATCTTCATAAAGATATTGTGAGTCTTGGGTTTGTTAAAAATATTGAACTAGATGGTGGGAAGGCAAAATTTGATGTTGAATTAACAACACCGGCTTGTCCTGTAAAAGAACAATTGAAGTCCGAATGTGAAACCAAGGTCTTAGCAATTGAAGGTGTAGATAGTGTCGATGTCAATATGACGGCTGTTGTGCGTTCCACTCAGCACAGTCAACCTGTTTTAACGGGAGTTAAAAATATCATTGCTGTTGCAAGTGGTAAAGGTGGGGTGGGTAAATCCACAGTAAGCACCAATCTTGCGATTGCTTTATCTTTGACAGGCGCCAAAGTTGGATTGATGGATGCAGATATTTATGGCCCAAGTATTCCACAGATGATGGGCATTCCAATCTCTTCTCCGAAAGTAGCTGAGGAAAATAAATTTTTTCCGCACGAAAAATATGATCTAAAGGTAGTTTCAGCAGCATTTCTAACCAAGCAAGGGCAACCCTTAATGTTACGTGGACCTATGTTGGGGGGTATTATTCAGCAATTCTTACAAAATGTGGAGTGGGGCGAGTTAGATTACCTTGTTATTGATTTGCCACCAGGAACTGGAGACGTGCAGTTAACTCTGACGCAGAAGGCTCCTCTTTCAGGTGCAGTGGTAGTAACCACTCCGCAGGAGGTTAGCCTAATCGATGCAGATAAAGGTGTCAAAATGTTTCAACAGGTAAAAGTGCCACTGCTTGGCATAGTAGAAAATATGAGTTACTTCATCTGCGATGGTTGCGATAAGAAACATACTATTTTTAAAGAAGGCGGCGGGCAAAACCTAGCGGATAATTTCAAAATACCACTTCTAGGAAAGGTTCCGATAGTTCCTGGGGTTGTTGAGGGAGGAGACTCAGGCGTGCCAATAGTAATGAGTGACCCCGAGTCAGCGGCAAGCTTGGCCTATAAAGATTTGGCAGGGCAAGTAGCAGCACAGTTGAGTATAAACCAGTCTAAGGACGATAAAGTGGACGCATCATTTGAATTAGCCTGGCAAAGCAAATAACTAAAAAAAGAACTGCTTTATTTTACAGCAATTAAATTAATAAAAATTCTATGAATTGGGTAAATAATTGTGACAACTCCGGCCCCAAAAAATATTACACAGGTTAACGAGACCACTTTGGGAATTTCCTGGAGCGATGGTCATGAATCCGAGTACCCGGTAAAAATATTGCGTGAAAATTGTCCATGTGCAAACTGTATAGACGAATGGAGTGGAAAAAAACTAATTGCGCCAGGTTCGATTCCAGATTCCATTCGGCCCCGTAACTTAAAAGCAGTGGGGCTCTACGCGTTACAATTCGACTGGAGTGATGGTCATGATACGGGGCTTTATACACACGAATTGCTCAGACAACTTTGTCAATGTTCTGTTTGTTTGACTAAGAATTAAAGGAGCTTTTAAATTAGTAAAGGTTTATGCGAGTGCTAGCCATGCCATACAGTTAGCGCTCCAACCCGAACGGGAGCGGTGGTCAGGCCGCTCCCGTTTTTTTATTACCACTTCAAATCATTTTAGTTGAACAAATTCTATTGGATGTGTCTGCAAACGGAATATAGCCTTTTTAACTTCAGTGTAATTTTAGCGTAATTTATTAAATTACTTGCCGCGTCAATTTGCTACATGCCGACTTTTTCGCGGACTTCGTCCATGAGTTTTGCGTCGATCGTTGTAGCACCTTTTTCAACGGCGTAACTGATGACGGTTTTCTTAGCCATTCCCCGAACGAAGAAAGGGACTTTTTTAATTCGTTGTTCTGCTTCCTCCGTCCAAATAAGATCGTCTTCCGGGTTGGTGCTTTTGAGTTCTTCTTTAGCTTGAGCTAATGAGGAACTTACCGCCGCCATCGGGGGTTTGCTAACATCCGATGCGCCTCCCATTTCAACTCCCAGCTTGCTAACGAATTCCGTTTCAAATTTATTGGTGAGCATGGCGATGCTGTGCCCGCATTTTTTGCATTTGAACTTCATTGCTAGATTTTGTTTTTCTTCTGGCATGATGCCATCTACCTGTACTTCCATTTTGACATCGCAAGGGATACAAAGGAATTTCATTGTGCCTCCTGTTAAACTATTTTTTGATAAAGTTTTCTATATTGTCCACCGTCTCAGCAATAGCTTTTGCGGTAACAGAATCTTTGAATTCACTGTAGAAAAGATTTCCAGATTTACTTTGGGATACACGAGTATCGAAAGGAATTTTACCGATATAAGGAATCTCTTTTCTTTCGGTTAATTTTTGCACATCTTCACCTGCAAATAATTTGCCTTCTTTTTCGCAATGAGGGCAAACATAGGTAGCCATGTTTTCTACGAGCCCAATAATGGGTACACCCATTTTATTATTTTTAGTAATAGACTTCGTAACAATATGTTGGGATAACATGGAAGGGATAGTGATTTCTACTGCTCCCGCCAGTTCTGGAATGAGAGATCGAATGTTGTCAATGCGGTCACTTCCCGGAGGCATGTCGATTAGAAGATAGTCCAACTCACCCCAATTAGTGTCAGCAAGCAGTTCTCGGATAGCTGTGGATTCCATAGTACTGACCCATACAGCTGTGGCATCAGCTTCTTCAGTCCACATTACCGGGGTATCCTCTGATTTTAATAGCATATCCATGGACATGATTTTTATTCCCTGGTAGCCGTTCCCCGGTTCAATACCTTCGTCTTTGGTTTCTAGCTTTAAATCATTGCCTACACCCAATAAGTGGCCGATGCTGGGGCCATTCAAATCTGCATCTAGGATTCCAACTTTGTAGCCTCGGTCTGCAAGGCATGAAGCAATATTAGCGGTGATCGAGCTTTTCCCAACGCCACCTTTTCCACTCATCAGTGCAACTTTATGTTTAATTCTGTCCAGACGGGATCGCAGTTTTTCTCCCAATTGAACAACCTGACCGATGATATTTGATCCTCCATCACCTTCCAGATCCTCATATGTTTTCATGAAAAGAACTCCTTAAATATCTTTATTTATGCTTAATTCACTAATATAAAGGAAACCCCGTTTATTTAAAAGCCTTTCTTTGTTATTCCATATTTCCCAAACTTACAATGAAAATATATTTTTGTCAGTTTTTAAAATTTTGGTTGACCTTGTCTATTGGATTAATTTAGATTACTAGGTTCATCTGTAGTGCTTTTCCAGGATGAGGAAGATATTATTTAATGGATCAAATATGCCTTTGACAGAAGAAGAAATAGCTTACATCCAAGAAGAAGAACAGCTTCTTGAAACCACTCTGAAATCTCTTTGCTGCCAGTTACCTGAAGTGCAGGAGGCAAAGGTCAGTGCCAATTTAGCTGCCAGAGAATTGACAAAGCAGGTTGTAAACGAGTGGAATAATGAAGAAAGACAGCCTCTTATTTCTGATGAGGCTGTAGCGCACACTATTTTAGATGTTCGTAAGAACAGCGACAAAGCGTTACTTGAATTGATCGAGGAGCCTTATTTTGGCAGGGTTTCCACCATAGAAGATGACGGCAGTGAAGTATCTTTTTTGATTGGGAAAAAAAGTAATATCGATGCGGGGATCGTAGATTGGCGCAATGGACCCATAGCTTCGTTGTATTTCAATTATAAGCAGGGTGAAGAATTTTTTGAGGTTATCAATCAAAGGGAGCGGAGTGGGCAAATAAAATTGAGGCGCTCATATAAAATAGAAAATGGGCATCTGGTCCAAATAGAAGCTCCAGAAGGGATATTTCGCCGAAGCAAAGAAGGCTGGGAAAAACTAGATATTGATTTAGAAATTGCTGCTTATCGTTCGCGTGGATTGTATTCTAAAGAAAAAAGCTTACCCAATATTTTATCTTTAATAACTAAAGATCAATTTGAAATGATAACAACAGACCCTAGGCGCCCTGTTATTATCCAGGGTTCCGCGGGCTCTGGTAAAACAACAGTTGCTCTTCATCGCTTGGCGTGGTTGCTTCATGAAAACAACTCACAAATTAAGGCCGAAAAGACAAGAGTTATTGTGATGAACAGGTCTTTGGCGATCTATGTAAGCGCAACCCTACCGTCTATGGGTATTGATGATGTGCAAACAAGCACATTCAATAGTTGGGCACTATCTATTATTCGAAAATCCGTTCGAGGAAAACCATTTTTTAAATTTCTGAATATCCCCTCGTTCGTTGAAGAGATAAAATTTTCTGAAGAGATCTTGAAAGCTCTTTCAGGTTGGGTGAAAAAACAAAGTTTGGTTCTTGATGAAGAAATCAAAAAACAGTTTTCAAGCCGAACTGCCCAACAAGAGGCCTGGTTGAAAAGTAAGGATAAATCTCTATTACCTCGATTGAGGGATTTTAGCCATGAGGTGAAATTATCTAAGCTTCCAGAAGCTGAAAAACAACAAAAATTAAGTTTTATTAAGAAACAGATTTCCAATCTAGAAGATTATCTGCAAGATTTATACAACCTGCTTTCTGATACGGATCATCTAAAAAAATATCTTCCGTCCGATGCTAAGCTAGCCTTTAACCTTGATTACCTGAGACGTTTGACAGAAAAGAATAGGCTTAGAAATAATTTGGACTACTTTGATATGTCCCTGATACTTAGGTTGATCCAGCTCAAAAATGGAGGGCTTCCCGATGGAAAAGGGGGAACCGTTTCTTTGGATCATATAGTTATCGACGAAGCGCAGGATTTTGGACCAGTAGAATTTGCTATTATGATGGATGCTGTGAATGACAGACGGCAAGTAACGATTGTTGGGGACGTTGCTCAAAAAATACTCTTTGCAAGAAAATTCATAGGCTGGAATAGGGTAGTCGAAAATCTTGGGTTGGACGATGATGCCATTATCCGCTTAGAAGTTTCATTCCGTTGTACGGTTCCCATCATGACTCTGGCTCATAAAGTAGCCGGTGATCCCAAAAAGGTTGAGGGCAGGGACGGTTTGGCACCTATTTGGCAGCAGACAGAAAACTATATTGATCTAATAGAGACTCTTGTGGATTGGGCACGCGGGTTATTAAGAGCAGAACCATACAAGCTTATTGCATTAATATGCCGGTATCCCAAGCAGGCAATGGAGTTAAAAGAGGAGATGGAGGCATATTTGCCAGGTAAAGTGCGACTCGGGCATAGAGATCAGTTCTCTTTTGAGCCGGGTATTCTAGTAACCAATATCCATCAAGTAAAAGGATTGGAGTTTGACTCGGTTGCGCTGGTAGAGCCAGATGAAGAAAATTATCCAGCAAAAAGAGAGGAAAGTCGTAATATGATTTACGTTGGCATCACTCGAACTCAGGAAGATTTGCTCCTAGCAACCATCAGGCCTTTCTCATCGGTTTTAATCGGTAATTAAGATAAAGCAAAAATTTTTATTTTAGTTAATTGAACCAGATGAAAAAGAAATATCTTTTAATAATTGAATATGAGGGCACCGCTTACCATGGCTGGCAATGCCAAAAGAATGGAATTTCCATTCAAGAGGTCGTGGAAATGGCTCTGACCAAAATTACTAAAGCTGAGACACATGTTCTTAGTTCTGGCCGTACCGATGCCGGTGTTCATGCCGAAGGAATGGCGGCCCATTTTATTACAGAATCTAAAATGAAGCCGTTTGAATTTCTTTTTGCTCTTAATAGCCACCTGCCTTTGGATATTACTGTTAAGGAAGTACGGAAAGTCCCAATGTCTTTCAATGCTCGGGGCTCTGCCAAACGGAAACTTTACCGATACTCTGTTTTAAATCGAGACTACCCATCGGCTCTAAACTATCGCCGTTCCTGGTTTATTCCTCATACATTGGATATAGCCGCAATGCGAAGAGCCGCAAAATATTTTGTAGGTAAGCATGACTTCACCTCTTTTCGCGCAGGGAATTGCAATGCCAAGACTCCAATTCGGATATTAAACCGAGTTGAAATTTTTAAGCAGGATGGCTTTCTTCTATTCGAATTTGAAGGTAAAGGATTCCTGAAGCATATGGTGCGTAATTTGGTAGGAACCCTAGTGCATGTAGGCCGAAAAAAAATTTCTGCACGACAAGTAAAAACTATTCTCGAAGCTTGTAACCGGAGAATCGCTGGCCCGACTGCCCCCGCACAAGGCCTTTGCTTGGTTAAAGTTTGTTATTGATCAATCTTTTACCGTTTGCATTGAAAATTTTGAAATGGCCTATTCCACGTTTGGCCAGGGCATATTTCAGGGCAGTTTTTATGACTCCTATACCATATGTGACGCTGCGGCTAAAATTGATGGAGGAAGCATCAGCAAAATAAAGGGCAGGGCAGGAGAGCTCTCCGACGCTGAATCCAAAATACAAAGTTTGACAAAGCATTTGGTTGTCGAATATAAAGTCATCTGAATTTTCCATTAAGGGAATCGTTTCCAAAATTTTACGGCTGAAAGCCCGAAAGCCCGTATGATATTCGGATAATTTTTGATTTATTATCACATTTTCAGTCATAGTGAGGAATCGGTTGGAGATATATTTATATATTGGCATCCCTCCCATTATTGCTTTATTTCCTAGAATACGTGAACCAATCACTGCATCGAAAACGCCTTCAGCAATCATCGAAGACATCGGCGTGATTAATTTAGGCGTGTATTGATAGTCAGGATGCAACATGACTATAATGTCGGCATTAAGTTTAAGAGCTTCTTGATAACAGGTTTTTTGGTTGCCTCCATAGCCTTTATTTTTGTCATGGATGAAGGTTTTGATCCCGAGTTTTTTAGCTACGTCGACTGTTTTATCTTTGCTAGCATCATCTGTTAGGATGATTTCGTCTACAATATCTTTAGGAATTTCATCGTAGGTTTTTTGCAAGGTTTTTTCAGCATTGTATGCAGGCATTACAACGCAAACTTTTTTACCATTTATCATTGGCGCTTTTTTTATTGCTTGATAATTTGCTTCTATAGAACATGATAATGCAAAAATAAAAATTTACAACTTGCTTTAACTTTTAATCTTTGCAGGTAGTAATATTAGATATTGTTTGCGATACTTAAAAAAATTGATTCAAGTGGAGTTTGAATTTTGATATGAAAAGTGAATTTGAAATTGCTATTTTTCCCGGAGATGGAATTGGGCCCGAAGTGGTTGCTGAAGCTATAAAAGTTTTAAAAATTATCGAGTCTAAGCTCACTTTAAAAATAACTCTAAATGAGGCCCCTGTTGGAGGAACCGCTTATGAAATTACCGGTCAGCCATTACCTGAATCCTCACTTGAAATAGCTAAAAAAGCTGATGCTATATTGTTAGGGGCTGTTGGTGGACCCAAATGGGAAACTATAGATTTTTCTTTGCGCCCAGAACGAGCTTTGCTTGGATTGCGTTCGAATTTGGGGCTATATGCCAACTTGCGTCCAGCACGAATTTTTCCGGCGTTGATCGATGCATCGACTCTTAAGCGAGAAGTGGTTGATGGGCTTGACCTCCTGGTGGTCCGCGAATTAACTGGTGGTATTTATTTTGGTGAGCCTAGGGGGGTTGGCACCAATGACAAAGGTGAGCGTCAAGGATTCAATACTCTAGTTTATTCAGAACCAGAAATTAAAAGAATTTCAAAAATTGCTTTCGATGTTGCACGTAAAAGAAATAGCAAGGTTTGCTCTGTTGACAAGGCTAATGTTCTGGAAGCAACTGGGTTTTGGCGTGACGTAGTGACCAGTGTGCATTCCCAATATTCCGATATTGAGCTTTCGCATATGTATGTCGATAATTGTGCAATGCAGTTGGTTCGTAATCCCAAGCAATTTGATGTGATTCTTACCACCAACATGTTTGGCGATATATTGAGTGATGAAGCTTCAATGTTGACCGGATCTATTGGAATGTTGCCTTCAGCAAGTTTGGGTGAAAAATACGCGATGTATGAGCCGATTCATGGTAGCGCTCCAGATATCGCTGGTAAGGAATTAGCAAATCCACTGGCGACCATATTAAGTGTTGGTATGTTGTTTAAATATTCGTTGGATAGAGAAGAGCCAAATAGATGGATTGAAGAGGCGGTGGAATCAGTATTGAATCAGGGAGCGAGAACTGCTGATATTATGTCAGATGGTATGAAGCAAGTTGGAACCCAGGAGATGGGAGATCTGGTTGTTTCTGAATTGGAGAAAATTAATTGATCGAGAAGAAAGAAAAATATAGCGTTGCAGTGGCCGGGGCGACGGGCGCGGTTGGTAGAAAAATGCTGCAGATTTTAGAAGAGAGAAACTTCCCTGTGGGAAACCTCAAGCTTTTAGCTTCGGCCCGTTCTGTTGGCAAAGATTTCATGTTTCAGGGGAAGAATGTTATCGTTCAAGAATTACTACAAGATTCCTTTTCGGATGTGGATATAGCTCTGTTTTCGGCTGGAGCCGAAATTAGTCGGGAATTTGCTCCTGCAGCGGTAAAATCAAATTGCATTGTTATTGATAATAGCAGTGCCTATCGAATGAATTCTGATATTCCATTAATTGTTCCTGAGGTGAACCCAGACGCCCTAAAAGGAAATCCAGGAATTATTGCCAACCCCAATTGTTCCACCATTCAAATGGTTGTGGCTCTAAAACCCATCCATGACAAGTTTAAGATTAAACGTGTGGTTGTTTCTACATATCAATCAGTTTCTGGATCCGGGCAAAAGGCCATCGATGAACTAAAAATTCAATCGCAGGAACAGCTAAATGGCGAGAGCTCAACACCTAATATTTACCCTCATCAAATAGCATTTAACTGCTTGCCACATATAGATAATTTTCTAGATAGTGGTTACACAAAAGAGGAGATGAAAATGGTCAATGAGACTCGAAAAATTATGGATGATGATTCTATTCAAATATCCCCCACAACGGTAAGGGTGCCTGTTTTTTATTCTCATTCTGAAGCTTTGAATGTGGAAACAGAAGGTCCGGTTACAGCTATTGCTGTAAGGGAACTATTAGCTAAACAAGCAGGAATTTGTGTTGTTGATGATCCTGAGAACAATGTCTACCCATTGGCTATCCAAGGAGAAGATAAAAACGATGTATATGTAGGCCGGATCAGAGATGATATCTCTCGTGATAGAGCTGTTAATTTCTGGGTGGTATCTGATAATTTAAGAAAAGGCGCTGCTCTCAATGCTGTTCAAATTGCAGAGTTGCTCATTGGCGGCGGATAACCTTCCCAAAATTAACCTGATTAAACTTCCTAGCTTGACATTGAATGCCCTTAAGTATATAAAAAATAGTAGCTTATTGATAATTTGTTAGGTTGATTCGAAAACAAAAAAAGCAATTTTGACTAATTTGAAATAGTTTCTTTTTGGAAGGAGTTTGCGGCCGAGGTCCTTCTTTCCTTAGCTCCATATTTATTCACCTAGGATGTGCAGTCCTGCGATTCCAACTTCAAAATTAAAAAACTCAGATAATTTCTAATTTTACAATATCTTTATTTTCAATTTTTGCGGATAGGAAGCATTGATGGCAGAAAAAATTATAGGCGTGATAGGAGGTAGTGGCTTGTATCAAATGGATGGCCTTGATGTTACTGAAAAGGTTACCATCAAGACTCCTTATGGTTATCCCTCGGATCAAATTATTCTTGGGAATTTGCGAGGAAAAAAAATGGCATTTTTGCCTCGTCATGGAGTAGGTCACTTTATTCCACCCTCAGAGATCAATTTTCGAGCCAATATTTTTGCAATGAAGAAAATTGGTGCGGAGAAAATTATTTCAGTTAGTGCAGTTGGTAGCATGAAGGAAGAGTATCCTCCCGGTCATTTTGTTGTACCTGATCAGTTCGTCGATCGAACGAATCGGCGCATCAGCACCTTTTTTACCAATGGTATGGTGGGTCATGTGAGCTTAGCCGATCCGATTTGCAGGGAAACCTGTGCAGTTCTTTATGAGGCTGGGAAAAAGGCTGGTGCTACCGTTCACAAAGGCGGAACTTATATCTGCATTGAAGGGCCGCAGTTTTCAACACGTGCAGAATCGAATATCTATCGGCAGTGGGGGGTTGATGTAATAGGAATGACAAACGTTACGGAAGCCAAACTCGCCCGAGAGGCTGGTTTATGTTACTCCACTCTGGCATTAGTTACGGACTACGACTGCTGGCATATAGAAGAAGAGCCGGTAACCTTGGAGGCGGTTCTTAAGATAATGCATCAGAATGTGGAAAGAGCAAAACAGGTTATCAATGAATTGGTCCCGTTGATGGATAGCGTGGAACCTTGCTGTTGTGCCGATGCAGCAAAACAAGCAGTGGTTACCGAATCGGCCAAGATCCCTGAAAAACTTAAAAAAGATCTTTCAATACTATTTAACTAAATAAATGAATAAAGAAAACTCAAGCATATTTTATTCTAGAGCCAAAGAAGTAATGCCTGGTGGAGTAAATAGTCCTGTTCGCGCTTTTAATGCGGTAGGTGGAGAGCCATTGTTTATTAAAAGTGGAAAAGGCTCACAAGTAACAGATGTCGATGGCAATATTTTCATTGACTATGTTGCCTCTTGGGGTCCTTTAATTTTTGGGCACGCTCATCCGAGCGTTGTTGAAGCGATTATTCGGCAGGCGGAGTTGGGCACTAGTTATGGTGCATCAACAAAATTGGAAATTGAGCTTGCAGAAAAGATTGTTAACGCTATTCCCTCAGTTGAAGTAGTGCGCATGGTTAACTCTGGGACGGAAGCTGTAATGAGCGCCTTAAGACTGGCGCGTGGTATTACAGGTCGCGATAAGATTGTAAAGTTTGAAGGATGTTATCATGGACATGGAGATAGCCTATTAGTGAAAGCGGGATCTGGTCTAGTTTCATTAGGTATTCCAGAATGTCCTGGAATCGTTTCCAGTCTTGCAGAGAAAACTTTGAACCTTTCTTATAATGATGTGGAGGGTGTGCGTGACTTGTTCCAGAGGGAAGGAAAAAATATTGCCGCTTTGATTGTTGAACCTATTGCCGGCAATATGGGGGTTATTCCTCCGATCCCTGGTTTCTTACAAACTCTTCGCGAAGAAACTAAAAAAGCAGGAGCTCTTTTAATATTCGATGAAGTAATTACCGGCTTAAGAGTATCCTTGGGTGGTGCGCAAAAGCTTTTTGGTATTACACCTGATATTACCTGCATGGGTAAAATTATTGGAGGCGGGCTTCCAGTTGGGGCTTATGGTGGTAGTAAAGAGGTGATGGATCATATTTCCCCGGTAGGCTCAATTTATCAGGCTGGTACGTTATCGGGAAACCCTCTTGCAATGGCGGCGGGAAATGTAGTCTTAGACTTGTTGTCGGAGCCACGGGTTTATGAATTACTTGAAGAAAAGTCTAAAAAACTTTGTGATGGCTTTGAAAAAAACACTCAAGAATTAGGAGTATCCGCTCAGTTCACGCGAGTGGGTTCCATGTTTTCCATGTTTTTTACCGACCAACAGATTACAAATTTTGAGTCCGTAAAAACTTGTGATACAAAATTTTTTAAAAGCTATTTTAATGGATTATTGGAAGAAGGTATTTATATCGCGCCCTCTCAGTTTGAGGCAGGTTTCATGTCCGCAATTCATTCGGATAAAGAAATTGAACAAACCATCGATGCAAATTTAAAGGCATTGAAAGTAGCTAGCCGCTAACTATAGAGAAATACTTATGAGTGAAATTATTGGTGTGCAGGCAAGACAGATTCTCGATTCTCGTGGAAACCCGACCCTTGAGGTGGATGTCATGTTGGAAAGTGGGGCTATGGGAAGAGCAGCCGTTCCCTCAGGAGCCTCCACAGGTACTCGGGAAGCAGTGGAGCTGCGTGATGGCAATATAAAAGTATTTATGGGTAAAGGAGTTCAAAAAGCCGTTAAAAATGTGAATAGTAAGATTGCCGCAGAAATTGTTGGCATTGAGGTTACCGAACAGGTTTTGATAGATCGGTTGATGATTGAAATGGATGGCAGTCCTAATAAGAACAAACTTGGTGCGAATGCAACCCTCGGGGTTTCCCTAGCTGTAGCGCAGGCAGCTTCTAACGATTTAGATTTGCCCTTATTCCAATATATTGGTGGCAGTAACGCTAAAGAATTGCCGGTGCCGATGATGAATGTTTTAAATGGTGGCATGCATGCCGATAATAATGTTGATATTCAGGAGTTTATGATTGTTCCGGTTGGCGCCAAAAGTTTTTCAACAGCGTTGCAAATGGGAGTAGAGATTTTTCATCATTTGAAAGGGGTTCTGAAAAAAGGCGGATTTAATACCTCTGTGGGTGACGAGGGTGGTTTTGCTCCTAACTTGCAGTCCAATGAACAGGCGATTGAAGTTTTAATCAAAGCAGTAAAAAGTTCAGGATATGTAATTGGTAAAGATATTCTTATTGCTTTGGACGTTGCAGCGAGCGAACTTTATTCAAAAAATAAATATACCCTTGCTGCAGAAAATAACGTCAAGCTGTCATCATCGCAGATGATAGATTATCTTTCAGATCTTGCAGCCAAATTCCCCATAATTAGTATTGAAGATGGATTGGCTGAAGACGACTGGACAGGGTGGAAGCAGTTAACTGAAAAACTGGGTGACCGCATTCAAGTTGTGGGAGATGACCTTTTTGTGACCAATACTAAGATTCTTGCCAAAGGAATAGAAAAGGGAGTTGGAAACTCCATATTAATTAAAGTCAATCAGATTGGAACGCTTACAGAAACTCTGGACGCCGTAGAAATGGCGAAACATGCAGGTTATACAGCAGTGATTTCCCACCGCTCCGGTGAGACTGAGGATACAAGCATTGCTGATATTTCTGTTGCTGTTAATGCGGGGCAAATAAAAACGGGCTCTTTGTGCAGAACAGACCGGACAGCAAAATACAATCAACTCCTTAGAATTGAAGAAATTCTCGGCGACACGGCTATATACCGTGGTAGAGAGGTTTTTTATAATCTTGCCTGATGACACTTTGTCTATGCCGTTAAAATGTTTGGTATAGTTCTATGAACATAAATTCAAATTACCAAAAAATAATTTTACTGAGCCTTGGTTTTTTTATTCTTTTGATGATAATGGCTGTTTTTCATGAAAATGGAATTTTGAATGCTTATCGATTTGAACAGGAGCAGGTAAAAATAAAAGAAGAGAATGAAGAGCTGCGACTTCGTAATAATTTACTGCGGCAAAATATCTTAGCGCTAAAATCCGACCCTTATGCGATCGAAAAAATTGCTAGAGAAAAGCTGAACCTTGCCAAACCCGGTGATCAAGTTTATCGAATTGTGTCTACTCCATCCCAACTTCCCCGCGTAAAATAATCCTATCCTAATCCATTTTATCAATGGTTTTGATTTCCGTATTATTCTTATGAAAACCTTATGCCCATAAACCTTTTCAAATAAACGGTTATCTCTGCAGGGCAATTAAGTGCAAATAGCAAAAAATAATCCAGAAATTAACCGGTTTTAGTATAGTAAAAAAACTCCTAAATTCTTGAATTTATGATTGATATTTTTATTTTAAGTGATAAAGTAAAGACATCATTTTAAATTATATGACTTTCTCAACCGACACCAGCTGGATTGTTGCGTGGAAAAATATTCAGGGGGGTTTGGTTGTTAAGATATTTTTTACAGTTTAAGTTGAAAACGAAAAGCCATTTATAAACATCACTAGCTTGTAATTAAGGAGAAGAAGTATGACCAAACAGGATATCATTAATCAGGTATCATCTCGGGCCAGTTTATCCAGAGTCAAAGCAGAAGAGGCTGTGGAAACAGTGATTGAGTTAATTAAGGAATCATTAGGCCACGGAGAGCCGGTTATCTTACGTCGATTTGGTACTTTTCAGGTGCGGGCAAAATCTAAGCGTGTGGGAAGAAATCCAAAAACAGGGGAAGAGGCTGAAATTTCTGCTAGGAAAGTGGTCCGCTTTAAATCGGGTAAGTTTTTCAAGCAGGCTGTAGATGAAGGTGAAGGTTCGGTTTAATTCTTGGTCAAGTATTATATCGTTACAATAGAAGCATCGCATCTCCATAGCTAAAAAATCTATATTTTTGGCTAATGGCTTCACTATAGGCCTTTTTTGCTAGTTTTTTGCCACAAAATGCTGAAACCAACAAATACAAGGTTGATTTTGGCAGATGAAAATTAGTAAGTAAATGATCTACATTTTTAAAGTTCCATCCTGGAATGATGAAGCAATTTGTCGATCCGGATAGGGTTTTTCGGATGGGCCTTTTAAATGTCTGGGCTTCCAATGCTCGGGTTGACGTTGTACCCACTGCTAATATGGGCCGTCCTTTCTTTTTACTGTCAGTAATTAAATTCCAGTTTTTAGGTGTGATTCGAAAAATCTCAGCCTCCATTTCATGTTTTGAGAAGTCTTCAGTGCGGATAGGTTGAAAAGTTCCTGGGCCAACATGAAGTGTGAGGTAAGCCATTCCTATATTGTTACCTCTAAGTTTTTTTAAGTGAGTTTTAGTAAAGTGTAGACCAGCTGTGGGTGCAGCAATAGCTCCACTCTGTGAGGCGAAAACTGTCTGATAACGAATTTTATCTTGTTGCTGTATGACAGCCGAATCCTCTTGCTTCCTGTGGATGTACGGAGGTAGAGGCATACGCCCATAATTTTTTAAATAATCGTCTAAAATTTGTTCAGATGAAAATTCAATCACTGCGCGTTCAGCATTTCTTTTAATAAAGTACCCAACCAACAAACTTCCCTGAAAATTTAATTTAGTTCCAGGTTTCATTTTTCCTTTCATAAGAACTTCCCAAACTCCAGAAGAAATTTTTCGAGTCAAAATTAATTCTACAACCTTTCCGTTGTGCTGAAGGGTTGCGAAAATTTTTGCAGGTACCACTTGGGTATTATTAAAAACCATTAGAGGGGGTACGATAAGATGTCGACTTAAGTTGGAAAAAATATCGTGAAATAGAGTACCTTTTTTCCGGTCCACTACTAGCAAACGGGATTGGTCACGTTGGGGCAGGGGTTTTTGGGCGATTAAATCTAAAGGAAGATCAAAGTCGAAATTAGAAAGATTGGTTTCCAAAGATTATTATAACGGAGAATGAATAATAAATGCTTTATTTTTCAATAATTTAAAGTAAATGGGTATTGACCCCCTGAAGTATTTATACTATCCTTTCGCTAGCAGTTTTTGAAGGACTTTTTTGCATTAATTTAGCCTCGTTCATAGATCAAGGAGGGGACGTGAAAAAAGCAACACTAATAGTAGGAAAAGCGCTGAAATTTTTGAGCCTGTTTATGGTGGCTCTTATCCTGGTCTTTGGAGCAGGCGGTGAGGTAGATGCCAAGAAGAAAAAGAAAAAGATTAAGTTGACGGATGAAGAAAATGCGATGTTCGATCGATGGGATGTTAAGCCAAAAAAACGAGCGAAAGCAGTCAAAGATCTCCGCAAAAAACCAAAATTTGTTGGGGCTGTTAAATGCAATGGTAGTTGTCATGACCCCTATTATCAGGCTTGGACAAAGTCTCCCCATGGAAATACTTATAACCTCTTGAAAGCCGGTGTGCGTAAGGAAGCTAAGGAAAGAGCGAAACTAGACCCTGAGAAGGATTACACAACGACGCCCCTATGTCTTCGCTGTCATACCACAGGTTATAGGCAAAAAGGGGGTTTTAAACCTGCGGGTTCAAAAAATAAAAAGGGCAAGGACACAGCCACAAAGATTGACCCTGTAGAGCCTAACAAAGAGCAGGTTGGGTGTGAAATGTGCCATTCAGTGGCGGGCGGTTCGCAGTTTAGGGCTATTATGAAATCTTCAAAAGGGGATTTCAATAAAGTTGATACCGAAAAATACGGTCAGCGATGGGACTATGCCAATGTATGTACTCGATGTCATACTCATCCAAATACACCATTTCAACCTTCTGTGCATGATAAATATAAATTCAATTTTGAGGAACGTAAATTAAAAGTTCACAAAATAGCTGATTTCTGGAACGAAGATAATGCTGACCAGAAACTGGAGCACGTAGATGAGCGCGCCAAAGAACAAGGCCAGACAGAAAAAACTCCACTGGTGATAGAAGATTTTAAAATCAAAAAGGGTAAGCTCAAGTTTAAAAAAGGCACTAAGCCTTACAATAGTAAGAAAAAGACTTTTAGATATAAAAAAGATTGATTTTTCTCGATAATATTTGTCAAAAGGTCTGGTCCAATCTGGGTCAGACCTTTTTTCTTTTAAGAGTGCGAAGCATCGTGCCGAAAAGTTTTTAATGCCTCAAAAAAACTTCAAAAAAAATATTTTATGCATTGGCGCTGGTTATGTGGGAGGTCCCACCATGACTATCATCGCCAATAAATGTTCGGACTATAAGATTACCGTCGTCGATATTTCCAAAGAAAGAATTGCTGCCTGGAATTCGAATGAGCTGCCTATATTTGAGCCTGGTTTGAAGGATAGATTGCTAAAGGTCCGCGGCAGGAATTTGTTTTTTTCCAACGATATTGATACCTCCATCGATCAGGCCGATATTATTTTTGTGTGTGTTAATACTCCAACCAAAAAATTTGGAGAAGGGGCTGGAAAAGCAGCGGACCTCCAATTCATAGAACAGACGGCGCGACGCATTAAAGAGAACTCAAAATCAAATAAGATTATAGTGGAAAAAAGTACCCTGCCTGTTCGTGCAGCAGCAACACTGGAACAAATTTTACATTCTGGAAATGAAAAAGTGCGGTTTGAAATTCTTTCTAATCCAGAATTTATGGCTGAGGGTACAGCGGTCAGAGATATGGAGTTCCCGGATCGGGTCCTAATTGGTTCTAAAGATACTCCTGCTGGATTGGCAGCACGTCAAGAACTTGTTGATTTATATTTGCACTGGGTTCCTAAAGAAAACTTGATCACAACCAACCTTTGGAGTAGTGAGCTCTCAAAGTTGGTCTCAAATGGTTTTTTGGCCCAAAGAATTTCTTCTATTAATTCTATTGCGAGCATTTGTGAAGTTACCGATGCTGATGTTACAGAAGTTTCCATGGCTGTAGGCAAAGACTCTCGTATTGGACCAAAATTTTTAAATGCCGGGCCTGGTTTTGGAGGTTCCTGTTTTCGTAAGGATATTTTGAATTTGGTATATTTATGCGAGCATTATCAGTTGAATGAAGTTGCCTCATTTTGGGAACAAGTAGTAAGTTTGAATGATTATCAAATGGAACATTATGTTAGACGGATTCTTCAGGCCATGTTCAATACATTGGCTGGAAAAAAACTTGCGGTATTTGGGTTTGCATTCAAACCCAATACCGGAGATACACGTGATTCACCTGCTATTTATATCTGTAAACGCTTGTTGGAGGAAAAGGCTTATCTGCGAATTACAGATCCCCAAGCTCTTAAAAATGCTCGAAACGACTTGCAGGATTTAGAAAATTTAGAGTTTGTGGAAGACCCTTACAAGGCTGCAGAAGGGGTTCATGGAATTGCCTTGATTACAGATTGGGCGGAATATTCTAAGCTCGATTTTCAAGAAATTTTTGACAAAATGGAAAAACCCGCCTTTATTTTTGATGGTAGAAACCAACTGAACCGTTTAGCATTATTTGATATTGGCTTCAATGTGTACTCCGTTGGCAAAGCCCCTCTCACCCACTTTT
>CAZMBO010000003.1:58186-61901 GCA_964564655.1 uncultured Nitrospina sp.
GGTGCTGTGTTCAAATTTGGTGCCGCGCTGATGAAAGAATAACCCAAGCTACCAATAACAACCACGCCTATTACCGCCACAAAGCGGTAAAAATTTCTTGTCCCGTCTGATTTTTTAGCCACGATATTATATTATTGGTTTAGTTGTAACTGAATTAATGATGTGCAATTGCATCAATTTCCACCTTTGCACCTTTTGGAAGGGCTGCCACCTGAACACAGGCTCGCGCGGGTTTGGTTTCAACAAAGAACTTTTCATAAACTTGATTCATTCTGCCAAACTCAGATAGATCTGTTAAATAAACTGTAGTTTTGATTATATTATTGAGCCTTAACCCATCAGCATTTAATATAGCTTCTATATTTTTTAAAACTCTTTCTGTCTCCACTTCGATATTTCCGGTAATCAACTCCATTGAATTAGGATCCAGCGATATTTGGCCAGAAGTATATAGAAACTCTCCCACTCTAATGGCCTGGGAATAGGGCCCAATTGCAGCTGGAGCTTCGGATGTCGTTATGATTTTTTTATTCATTTTTTCCTTAAAATTTAGATTAATTGCGCCATCGTTTTTATGAATGGATATGATTTTGGTTCCCTGCCAAGATGGGAAAGAACGAGCCTATGCGTTAACTTTTCGATATCTTCCTCTTGCTGTTTAGGGATTTTGATTCTTCCACAGGTTTTAATTTCAATCTCCATAAGTTTCTTTATATAGTTTCTTGTGCCTGTTGTAAATTGGATATCCGTTGATACTCTTTTGGAACAACTTCTACACAAAATCCCATTCTGGATAAAGCTAAACCTGAATGTCCCACTCTCTATAAAGGTTTTGCAAACCACGCAATGTTCTATTTGTGGTTTAAACCCTGAAAGGGAAAGCATGCGAACTTCAAATAATCGAATCAATGCGTCCAGTTCTATTTCTTGTTTTAAAGTGAAAAGAGCTTGTTGTAATAAATTAAATATGGGTTTTTCTTGGTGTCCTTCAAGGATCATAGAATCTATCAACTCTAAAAAGTAAACTCCTTTGTAAAGTTTCCCAAAGTCATCACGGATTGATTGGAATGATTCAATTATATCTGCGTGATTAAGACGGTACAGGTTTTGGCTTTCTCTCCCAAAATAAATAAGATGAATTAATGACATGGGTTCGAGAGAACCCCAAAAACAATTCTTTGCTTTACGAGCTCCTTTAGCAACGCATTTTACTTTCCCGTAGTTCTTAGTAAAAAATGTGATTAACCTATCTGACTCGGATAGGTTGATACTTTTTATTACGATGGCGTGTGTTTTATATAATGCCATTAATTTGCCTGCTCAAGATTTAAGAGAAAGCGTTTAATATTAATTCCACCTGTATACCCTCCTAACTCACCATTTTCGCGGATGACGCGATGACAGGGTATGAGAATAGCTAATGGGTTTCTTCCGTTGGCATTGCCCACGGCACGAGATGCCTGTGGATTGTTAATTGCTGATGCGATCCATTTGTAGCTACGTGTTTTTCCGTAAGGGATGGTGGTTAGTTTTTTCCAGACTTTTTGTTGGAATGGGGTGCCAAGGCTCAAATCTAATGGGAAGTCGAATTTTTTTAGGTTTCCTTTAAAATATTTTAAAAACTGTTTGATCAACTCCTTGAACTCTGAAGGAGATTTTGTAGCTTTTCCATGGGTTGATTGAACTAAATAATTTTTCATGGAATTTTCGTTGGATAGTTTATAGATAATCCTTAACAAACCAGTTGATGATGCTATCAGACCGGTTAAACCTATAGGGTTTTTGAAAACTGTATAACTTACTGGAATCTCAAGCGGAGTATAGCGGTAGTCTTTAATCATTTCTTTAAAATGAAGAACTTTAAGAAATAAGAATAACATATCAATTATAGAGGGGAAATGCCTTATATAAAGTTAGAATCGCTTTTCTAAATTTTTCAAATGATCTTATTATTTGCATGAATTAAGGAGGAGGATTGGAAGATTAGTGGCTAAAATATAATGTTTTGTCCTCTAAAACACTAATATTATAATAAACGCTTCAAATAACTGTCTCAATATAATTATAGATAGCAATATTAGATATGATTTATATCTTTAGATTTATTTGTGTTTTTTTTATTGTTTTGTTGCTTAATAAGCCTACTTCAGGATATGAAGGTTTAAACTCAGAAATGGCCTATTTCCCAGAGGGTGAGTTTGTGATGGGTAGTCCAAAAACAATTGGCAAGAAAAATGAACACCCAGAACACAAAGTATATTTAAATGCATTTTATATCGACCAATACGAGGTAACATTTTCCGATTTTGAACAATATTTAGCTTCAAATTTGAAAAAGCATCCAACAATAACCGGTTGGATCGATCGCAAAGCCAGACCAAACATGCTGAACAAACCCATATTCGGATTACAATGGAAACGATGTCGAAACTATTGTTCCTGGCGTGGAAAAAGGATGCCTACCGAAGCAGAGTGGGAGAGGGCTGCGAGAGGCACAGAAAACAGGATTTATCCTTGGGGAGATGCAAAGCCGGATAATACGCGGGCAAATTTTGGCAATTGCTGCTTCATTCAAAAGGGTAACGTTTTGACAGAAACCGGGCATTTTAAGAAGGGAGTTACTCCCAAAGGAATTTTTGACCTAGGTGGAAATGTTGCTGAATGGGTTAGTGATTGGTATGATAAAAAATATTACGAAAAATCACCCTATAAAAACCCTCAAGGCCCTGATAAAGGCAAATATCATGTAATTAGAGGCGGGGCCTGGAATAGTCTTCCAATGTATCTTAGGTCTGCCAGCCGGTATGGAGACAGTGATGCAAAGGATTATTATGGTATTGGTTGCCGCTGTGCAAAAGATGCTGACCCACCTTACAAACCCAATCAAAACTCGGTAAATCGTTAATGGAAGATTTGGATAAAACTCTGGATATTATGGAAAGGGATAAATGTACATCCCTGTTGCAAGAAAATTCCGTTCGTACAAAAAAGAACAATATCAAATTTACAAAACTGAACAAGAAGCATTCTCAGGAGCATTTAGATGCCCAACTTGTATCTTATGAAAGACTGGTACGCAATTTAATCAAACAACTCCTGACCCTGGAAAAAAAGATCCGTATAAAATATCTCATTCCGTTGAACGAGGAAAGAGCTTTAAAATTGATGGGTTGGTGGAATACGGAAGTGGAATGTGTGTTGGAAGATTTAAACAAAAAATATCGATCTGTCCATATACAAAGACGGACAGTCGAAGAGTTTGATGCAAAAGTAATTGCAATGAGAGCCAAGGCCAAGGTCGAAATTGAGAGAGAGGTTCCGAAATTAAAAGAAAATCTAACCAAGGAAATTGGCTCATCGGAAAGATTTGATCCTAAAGAATTGAGTGAAATTTATGGATTGGATGAATCCGTTTTAGTGGATCTTCAAGTTATTGACCCTTTACAAAAACTCCATGAATCCTATAGGAAGTTGAGGGATGCGGGCTTTGAAAAGCAGTTATTCAAAGGATTAGAGGATGCTATTCGTATTTTTGTTAAAAATATTAAAGAAGTTGAAGGTATCGTCTGGTCTGGTCGTTCTGCCGATCAGAGAAAAGAATACAAGATGAAAGCTGTAAAACTTAATATTAATCTTAAGGAAATAATTCTTAATTTGTTGTCTTTAGTGCAGCAAGCGTTATTGCCAGAGGACCGAAGAAATAGTGATGTGATTT
>CAZMBO010000004.1:0-20951 GCA_964564655.1 uncultured Nitrospina sp.
GCCTTTTCTACTGCGTTCATCAGGGTGGCACGTAGGCTGCCTTTTTCCAGAGCGTGCAGTCCGGCAATGGTAGTTCCTCCCGGAGAAGTCACGCGGTTTTTTAACTCCCCTGGCGCTGTACCCGTTTCTCTCACCAACAAGGCTGAACCTAAAACCGTTTGAACAGTAAGTTCATTAGCGACTTGCCTTGAGAGACCCATCTTTACTCCGGCATCGGAGAGGGCTTCAATGATCATAAAGATGTAGGCAGGCCCACTACCACTCAATCCGGTTACCGCATCGATTTGTTCTTCGGCGACTTCCACTGTCCGACCTACCGCTTGAAAAATTTCATGTGAAATTTTCAAATCGGGTTTGCCCACTCCCTTACCTGCGGTGATAGCGGTAACCCCCTCTTGAACCACTGAAGGTGTATTGGGCATGGTCCTTACCACGCAAAGTTTTTTCTTTTTTCCTTTGCTCAAGGCATTTTCTATTTGAGATATCGGAACTCCAGCAGCAACGGATATCACTAGTTTTTTGGAGTCCACCTGGTCGGCGATATCTTTCAGCACCTCTCGGATGATTTGAGGTTTGACTGCGACAATCAAGACATCTGCTTTTTTTACGAGATCAAGATTGTCTTTCACTACCTTGACCTTAAATTCAGTGGTTAAAAAAGTTTGACGACTCTTATTCGGCTCTGAAACAAAAATATTGGATGCCTTAACCAATGAAGATGAAAGCATCCCCTTTAAAATAGCTTCGGCCATATTGCCGCCGCCAATGAATCCAATTTTTTTGTTTTTCAACACAAGATTATTCTCCTTAATGATAATTTCCCCTTACGAGCGAGATCCAAATATAGCGCTGCCGACGCGAACTAGCGTCGCGCCCTCTTCTATCGCGATTGTATAATCGTTGGTCATACCCATTGATAAATCATTGAGTTCTACTCCTGGAACCTTTAAGGCCTGACATGTGTCCCGTAATTCACGTAATTTAAAAAAATATTTACGTGAATTTTCTGGCTCGGGATCCTGTGGTGGAATTGTCATCAGACCCTGAATCCGAATCCCTTTCAATTGCCCAAAGTTGGAAAGTTGATTTTTTAACTCTGAGGGTGTCATTCCAAATTTTGCTTCCTCTCCAGAAATATTTACCTGCAATAAGACGGCTTGCGTCCTGTTCTGGTCTTCACAATACGTGCTAATTTTTTCAGCTAAAGACAAGCTATCAACAGAATGAATTAAATCAAAACGAGAATCGAGATACTTAATCTTGTTTTTTTGCAGATGACCTATGAAATGCCAACCCACATCTGGGAGGTTGACCTCATCAATTTTAGTAACCGCTTCCTGGGCTTTATTTTCACCGAAGCATCTTGCTCCGGCTTGATAAGCAGCCAAAACCTTTTCAGAAGGCGCTTGTTTGGAAACTACAATCAGTCGGATGGAGTCAGGGTTTCTTCCCGCTTTTTTAGCAGCATCGCTAATATGGTGTTTCACCGATTCTAAGTTATCAGCTATCAATGGAGTGTGACCGACTGGATCAATAAAGAGCTTGTTTTCCCCGCTCCCCGGTCCTTACCCGCACTGCATCTTCTACCGGGAGAACAAAGATTTTTCCATCGCCCAGGTTGCCGGTATGTATCGTTTTAACCAGCATATCAATCACTTCTTTCACTGCTTCGGCTTCAAGAACAATAGAAATCTCTACGCAAGGATGGAATTGGGGAACTTTGGAGCCGGAATCTGATTTCATTTGCCCCATAGGTTTGCCAATGCCTTTAACATCGACTACAGACAAGCCTGGCACTCCAAGTTCGAATAGTTTTTCTCGAACAGCTTCCAGCTTTTCATATTTTAAAAAACATTTGATCATTTTCATGGCTTTACACCAATCTAGACCTATTCCCCACTATTAGCAAGGTAGCACCATCAGTTTTTTACTGTTTCTAATTCCTCGTTAGCAGGTAGTAACAGTTTATGCCAGTTATTTTTCTCCCAATTACGGGCATCCTTGAAATTCTTATATTCCTTTTCTTTTTTCTTAAATTCAGGGTGATGGCTTTGCCACGATCCGTTTCTCTTATAGGAAGGCGCAAACTGGTGGCACATTTCGTGATAAAGAGTGAACTCAAGAACATAGATAGGAACTAAGCTCTGCTTTAAACGAGGATGCAAACGAATGAGCTTTTTATTTTCATCATAAGACCCGTAACGAAAACCACTTTTATTCTGAGTTTTTACATCGCGACCCCATTTCACTGTCGCTTTAATCTTGCCATTAAAGTACTCCCGGTTGAGTCTATCAAACATCGCCTCGATATCTCTTTCTTCTTCCTGTAAATTTGGTTCGATTGTCTTGGCTTCACTATCTTCCAACTTCTTACATTTCATGAAATCTTTAATCAAGCCTTTTACAATATTCGAAACCTCTTTTTCTTTTTTCACCTTACCCAACACTTTTTGAGTCAGGTTTTCCAGCACTGCCGATTCGGGTTGTTTAAATTCACCAAAATAGTTTCCATTGAATATTTCAATTTTTACTATTGGAGCCTCCGGACTGATCCGCAGTTGACCAACATATTCCATACCATTTTTTTTAAGAATAAACATTCGGGTCAACCCAGACGAATCTTGGCCATTGTGGTTTGCGCTCAGAGATAAAGTCCCCAAACTAAAGTTTTTTAAAAGGTTTTGAGTAGGTTTCTGTGTTTGGTTCATCAGGTAGACCGTGATAAGAGTTAAGAAAATTAAAAGCAGCTAAACTGAAATAAATATTACCTCATTATCCTCCTCCAACCCTAACGGCAGGTTTTCCTGCCGGTTTGGTTGGTTAGATGGCGATTAGTCCGCGTGTTTGCGCAAAAACGTGGGAATGTCCAAATTAGAATTCAAGTTTCCTGAGTCCTGGTTTTCATCATTTATAGAAGACGCAAGAGTTTTGAGATGTTTAAAAGATGATGCAGAATCGTCGCTTTCTATGTGAGGGGTACCGCCAACTACTTGTTTCAGTCTTGGTTTTACCACCTCAACAGGAGATTCTAGTGCATGATCGAACCCTGTGGCTATCACAGTTACCCGCATTTCCTCTTCCATTTGGTTATTTATCACGGCACCAAAAATTATATGAGCATCTTCATGTGCATTTTTCTGTATCATCATGGAGGCCTCATTAATTTCCATGAGCGTTAAATCTTCTCCGCCGGTGATATTGATCAATATACCCTGAGCTCCATCCACCGTAGCTTCGTCGAGTAATGGGCTGGAGATTGCTTTTTGTGCTGCTTCCACGGCTCTATTTTCTCCCGCGGCGGTCCCACTTCCCATAAGGGCTTTGCCCATGGATCCCATGATGCGTTTCACATCTGCAAAATCGAGGTTAATGAGTCCAGGAATGACAATCAAGTCAGAAATACTGCAAACTGCTTGTTTGAGAATATCATCTACCATAGAGAAGGCCATTGTGAATGTTGTTTGGTTCCCTACAAAGCTCAGCAGTTTTTGATTGGGAATGACGATCAAGGTATCAACAGCTTCTTTTAACTCCAAGATTCCTTCTTCTGCCTGTCGCATTCTTGGTTTTCCTTCAAACTGGAATGGTTTTGTGACCACTCCAACCGTAAGAGCTCCTACTTCTTTTGCTATTCGAGCTATTACGGGAGCAGCACCAGTTCCTGTTCCTCCACCCATTCCAGCAGTGACAAACACCATGTCTGCGCCATCCAACATATCGCGAATAATACTTTCGCTTTCTTCAGCTGCATTTCTCCCTATTTCTGGATTGGAACCCGCACCAAGTCCACGAGTTAATTCTCCGCCAAGTTGGACTTTCTCCGGACATTCTGATTTTTCTAGAGACTGTACATCCGTATTGGCGATTATAAACTCTACTCCACGGATATTGTCACGCACCATTGAATTTACGGCGTTAGTACCTCCACCTCCGACACCAACAACCTTTATAATTGCGGAGTAATTGTCTTCAGTTTCAAACTCTATTAGACTCATGTTGTCCTCCATGTTTTAAAAAAATTCGTCTGCCCAATCTTTCATACGTGAAAAAATTTTATCGAATAAATTTCGGCCCTGAAGCTCTCGCACAGGTCCGGTTTTGATTCTTTTAGAACCATATTGGATCAAGCCGGTACAAGTGGCATACATTGGGTTATTGACCACATCAACTAATCCTCCAAGATCAATCGGTGTTCCAACCCGTACTGGAGATTGAAAAACGTCTTCGGCTAAATCTGCCATTCCATACATACTTGCCGCACCCCCCGTTAAGACGATACCGGATGAAATAATTTCCCGATAACCCGATTCATTAATTTCATGGTCGAGCAATTCAAACATCTCGCGTGTTCGTGCTTCGATTATTTCACTTAATATTTGTCGAGGTACCGTTCTTGGTTCTCTTCCGCCAACGCTAGGGGTTTCTATGTTTTCACCTTCTTCGATAAGAGGAGAGTATGCACAACCGAAGGATTGCTTAATTTTTTCTGCCTCGGCATTTGGGGTGCGAAGACCTATGGCAATATCGTTTGTCATTTGTGCGCCCGCTATAGTTAAGACGGCAGTGTGTTTGATTGCACCCTGATAGAAAATAGCAAGATCAGAGGTGCCGCCACCAATGTCGATCATGGCAACCCCCAACTCTCTCTCATCTGGCGACAAGACCGACTCGCTGGAAGCGAGCTGCTCTAAAACGATATCCGAAACAGTTAGTCCCGCTTTGTTTACGCATTTGACAATGTTCTGGGCTGAGGTAACCGCTGCTGTGACGATATGTACTTTTGCTTCAAGACGCACTCCAGCCATACCGAGAGGAGTTTTTATTCCATCTTGATTATCAACGATATATTCTTGGGGTAGAACGTGAATCACTTCTCGATCAAGAGGAATTGCAATGGCTTTGGCAGCTTCAATCACCCTTTCTACATCCTTCTGCTCGATTTCTCTGCCTTTCGCTGCAATAATTCCATGGCTGTTCAGACTATTTATGTGCCCACCTGCAATACCGACATAGACTGAATCGATTTCACAGCCTGCCATGAGTTCGGCTTCTTCGACAGCATTTTTGATTGATTCAACAGTACTGTCGATATTGACTACAACCCCTTTTCTAAGACCCCTTGATGGATACTGCCCGATACCTATAATATCGATTTTTTCATTATCTTTTGTTTCTCCGATAATGCAGCAGATCTTGGTGGTCCCAATATCTAACCCGACAATGTAATTATTTTTTTTGGACATGCGTCCTATCCCCTTCTAGTTGGTTTGAATCTTTATCTGATTACAACTTGATCCTTAAAAGACAGGTCGATCATCTGAGTTTTTAGGTTTTCGTCTTCAAGTGAATCTAGAATAATCATAAATTTTTTAAACCCTTCGTTTAATTCGTCCATCGACATTTGAATTTTAAAGCCTTGATCTCTAGAGTTAAATAAAACTCGGGAAGGTCCTACTAGTTCTGCCACTTCCAAAGGATTATTTTTAAAGAATGAAAGCTGATTGAAGTAGTCCATTGTTTTGAGGCTGTTTAATAATTCCTCATTCGACACATCTTTTTCTTTGCTGTCATGTAAAATGATAAGAGGCAGGTGTCCATAACCAGGTTTTTCAGGTGATAGTATGAATCCGGAGTTATCCATTAAATAGATTTGATCTTTTTTAACCCTTGCATAAGGAACCCTTTCCGTGATCTCAAATTCCAATCCCTGAGGAAAAATTCTTTGTATGGATGCCGTTTTTACCCATGGATGGTCTGAAAGTCGCTTGCTCAATCCAACTAAATCTATTGCAATTAAATTTTCACCGATTACAGGGCCTAGCCATTCAAGGATTTGTGAGTTGTTTATTACATGGTTACCTCGGAAGGTTACGTCCTGGATTTGAAAGCGAGGTGTTGAAATCAAAAAATTATATCCTGAAAAAAGAAGATACCCGATCACACTTGCCAGAAATAGTTTTGATGCAAGTTCAGTCATGATGCGTGCCCAAGTGCCAAATTTTGATTTGTTAGGGCTTTTATTGCTCAAGGTTCTACCACGCTTACGTCTTTTATTTCTTTCAGAGCGAAGACAGTCCCATGTAGTGGAGGGTCCTTTTTGTTTAGTTAGAGTAAAACTCATGACGGAACTCCATGATCCAATTGTGCTTTTTTTAAAATTTCTATTACAAGGTCATCAAAGTCCATTCCAATTTCATGAGCAGCCATAGGCAAAAGACTGGTTGGAGTCATACCTGGAACTGTATTCATTTCGAGGACATACGGTGTATTTTCATTGTCAAGAATAAGATCCACCCTAGGAAACCCACGTCCTCGCAAAACTTTGAAAACATTTTTGGACACTTCTTTACACTTGTTAGTTTCTTTTTCACCCAATTTTGCGGGGCAGATATATTCAGTCTTCCCAGAAGTGTATTTAGCTTCATAGTCATAAAAACCTGATTTAGGACGGATATGAACAATTGGCATAGGCTGTTCACCATTCATTCCAATTGCTAGAAGTTTTCCGGAAATAAATTTTTCCACAATTATTTCTTCAGAGTAATTGAATGCATTTTCTAGTGCTTGTATCCATTGATTTTCTTTTTTAACAATGCTTACGCCAAAACTGGAACCTTGGTTGGTGGGTTTGACCACAACAGGTAAATCTAGATTTCGCTTGATGTGTTGATTTTGGTTTCGATAAAAGACTTCGTAATCAGCAGTTGGGATTCCATGGAGCTTTAAAATTTCTTTGGTTTTCAATTTGTCGTATGCCAGAGCACTTCCTGCAACACCTGACCCTGTATAGGGAATTTTCAAATATTCCAATAAACCTTGAATGCAGCCATCTTCACCATAGGTCCCGTGAAGGGCGTTGAATGCCAAATCAATTCCCTTTAGATTATTGGCAATGTTTCGATCGACATCAATTGGAAATACTTTTAACCCTTTTCTGATCATTGCCTCTACAACCGCGTTCCCTGTCGAAAGAGAAACCTCTCGTTCTGATGATAAGCCGCCCATTAAGACACCTAATTTTTTTTCTTCAAAAATTTCCAAAAATAATTTCAACTTTTAAAATAAAAGGTCCGCCCCGGCCTTAGCCAAAAAGACCGGGAGCAAAGTAAGGAGGGGGTAACTTTGCACGAACCTTTCAATTAAATTTCCTCCTGGATTAATCTCCGATGATTACAATCTCAGTTTGGAGATCGATATTGGTTTTTTCTTTCACCTCTTTTTTAATATGCTTGATCAATTCAGTTACGTCCTTAGCTGTGGCACCACCTTTATTGACTATGAAATTCGCATGCTTAATAGAGACACCGGCTTTTCCTATTGAATATCCCTTGAGGCCTAACGAATCTATAATTCTTCCGGCAGCATCTCCTTCAGGGTTTTTGAAAATAGAACCAGAATTGGGGATAGTAAGGGGTTGTGTTTGCGATCTTTTGGAAATATGGCGGTCCATAGTGGCCATTATTTCCGAACGATCACCTTCTCTCAATTCGATTTCTGCTTCAACAAGGATTCCTGCTTCATCCGGGAAGGCCGTTTTTCTATATTCGAATGATAGATCTTCACGCTTTAGTTTTTCTATTTCACCTTTCCGATTAATCCTCGTTACACTGCGGAGAACAGATCCAATTTCTGTTCCTTCTGCTCCAGCATTCATAATTATTACACCACCTAAAGAACCGGGTATGCCGACAAGGTTCTCTATGCCGGTTAGCGAAAATCGCGCTGCATGTTTTGCTAGATAAGACATCTTAGCCCCTGTTCCTACATTGATAATGGCCCGTCTTCCACCTTCTTTTTCCTTTTTAAAAAAAAGAGGTCGTTTGATTTCTTTAAAGCATTCTTTTAAAGAAATAACGATGCCCCTTATTCCACGGTCACTTGCGAGCAAATTAGTTCCTTCTCCTAAAATATATATAGGCGTTTTTCCTCTATTCTTTATGATGGTTTGTATATCTTGAATATCTTCAGGAAATATTAAGACATCTGCAGGACCTCCAATTTGAATGGAAGTATGGCTAGCAAGTAACTCGTCTTGAAGAACCCTGCCTTTAATTTTGTGTAACCAGGGGAATGTATAGCTCATAGTTTTTCTCTGATGAATTTTTTGTCCCAGAACGGTTTTCGGAAACGCCATTCTGGTTTTGAGATTAAATTCCTTGCCAGACCCAGAATGCGCAATATGGATCAATCTTCGTTTCCATGCTTCGTTCAACATAAATGAAAGTCCTCTCTTTTTTGGGGCTACCAATCATGGAATTGAGCAACAAGCTTATGTGCCAATTCTCCGATATTTCCTGCACCCAGAGTTAAGATTACATCACCGGATTGCAAAGAATTTTGTAAATGTGGAACAAGAATGTCTACCTTTTCAATGTAATCCACGTTTTTATGTCCAAACTCTCGTATACCTTGTGCCATTTTCTGAGAATGAATTCCCTCGATAGGTTTTTCTCCTGCGCCATAGATATCCAAAAGAAATAATTGATCTGCATCGTTAAATGATGAATAAAAACTTTCCATCAGGTGCTGAGTTCGAGAAAAACGATGTGGTTGAAAAACCACTACCAACCTTCGATTAGGCCAAACTTCTTTTGCGGTTGAAAGGGTGGTCTGGATTTCAGCTGGATGGTGGCCATAATCATCTACGATGATTAAAGAATCTGATTGATGAAGAATTTCAAACCGTCGCTGCACACCCGAAAAAACTTTCAAGGCATCTGCTATGGTCGGGAAATCCATATTTAATTCCATTCCTACTGCAACGGCTGCCAATGTATTGCAGATATTATGGTTTCCTAAAGAAGAGGATGAAATTTCTCCAAGTTTTTTTCCTTGATAAAAAACAGTAAAATTAGTTTTTAGTTCGCTCACAGAGATTTCTCGCGCTGTGTAATCAGCTTGGGTTTTTAACCCATAGGTAATTGTTCTTTTTTCTATTTTTGGAAGAAGCGATTGCAGATTTGGATCATCCAAACATAAAATTGCGGTTCCATAAAAAGGAACGCTGTTCAAAAAATCTAAAAAAGCTGATTTCATATTCTGCATGTTGTTGTAATAATCCATATGTTCTTCATCTAATGTGGTCACAACAGCGAGAGTTGGAGAAAGTTTTAAAAACGACCCATCGCTTTCGTCGGCTTCAGCAACTAGAAATTTGCTTTGGCCTAATTTGGCATGGCCACCCATATTTTTAAGTTTTCCCCCAACAATTATTGTTGGATCAAGATGCCCTCCTGCCAATACCGTTGCTACTAGAGAAGTGGTGGTTGTTTTTCCATGGGTGCCGGCGATAGCAATTCCATATTTCATTCGCATAAGCTCAGCTAACATTTCTGCTCTTGGTATTACCGGTATCATTTCCTCTCTAGCGGCTTTAACTTCCGGATTGTTACTACATATAGCGCTTGAAACTACGACAACATGTTTTCCATATACGTTTTGAGCGTTATGATTAAAGTGAATTTCAGCACCCAAAGATTCCAAGTGATCGGTTACAGAAGATTGAGATTGATCCGAACCGCTTACATCATAATTTTGGTTAATCAAGACTTCAGCGATCCCACTCATTCCTGATCCTCCTATCCCGATAAAATGAATCCGTTGTGTTTTCCCTAAAAACATGACAAAACATAGTTCCCTTGCATTTTTTTTGCTCTTCCAGATTGTCTGTAAGTTTCTTCTAGTAATTCCATGCAAAGACGCCTAACTTTTTCAGTTGCGTCTCGATTCCCAAGGTTGTAACTGTTTTTTTCCATAGTTTCCAAACGCTCGGGTTTTTCCATTGCCTGAATAATAGACTGGGCAATGCGTGGTCCAGATAGTGCTTCATCCATAACTAATTCCCCTGCATTGGCAGCTTCAAGAATGCGTGCGTTTTTTTCCTGATGATTGTGCGCCGCATGTGGAAAGGGAACCAATATGGACATTTTTCCGCAAGCAGTGACTTCGGCAAGTGTTGTTGCGCCAGCACGGCAAAGAACTAAGGACGCCTTTCTGTATTGATCGCCCATGTCATCAATGAAGGGGCGTATGTCAGAAGAGAAATTGCTTTCCTTATATTTTTTGCGCACTCTTTCAAAATCTGCTTCTCCTGTCTGGTGGGTAATATGTAAATCCTCTTTTTGCTCCGAGAGGGATTTGAGAGCGTCTACCATAGCCATATTTATAGAGTGGGAACCCTGACTTCCGCCAAGAACCAAAACCCGAAATGGGCCTTCAGTTTTGGGTAGAGATTTTTCTTTCGGTTGGCAAAATTCTTCGCGAATCATGTTTCCTGTGACTTCAACTTTTTCTTTTGGAAAAGACTCGGATGACTCTTTAAATGAGACCGCAATTTTGTTGGCAATTTTTCCCAACCATTTATTTGTCATTCCAGATATAGAGTTTTGCTCGTGAATTAATATAGGTATTCGAAGAATCCATGCGGAAAGAACCAATGGCCCAGATGCGTATCCTCCAACTCCGACAACAAGGCCGGGACGTTTTTTTATTAAAAAGCACATCGATTGGGCAGTTCCAATAGGTAGCTTGAACCACGATACCCATCGAGCAATTTTATTTTTGCCAAGCAAGCCTGCTGAAATAATAGTCTTTAAATTGAAACCTTCACGGGGCAATACTTTTGCTTCGAGACCTTTTTTTGTTCCTACAAAAGAAACTTCAATATTCATATCGTGCCTCATGAGTGCTCTGGCTAGAGCAATTCCGGGATAAAGGTGGCCGCCTGTTCCACCACCTGCTATAACAACTCGTTTTTTCATTAATTCATTTTCAACGTTTTGCAGTTTGCTCTGAAATATTCAGTATTACGCCTACAGAAAGCATTGTCACAAGCATCGACGATCCTCCCATGCTTATAAAAGGTAAGGTCAGCCCCTTTGTAGGGAGAAGGCCTGAAGCAACACCCAAGTTTATAAAAGCCTGTAACCCGATTAGGAGGGTCAATCCTGTTGCTAAATGAGTTCCAAAAGGATCTTTGGCTTGGTAAGCCGTCAAAAATCCTCTCCATATAAAAATTAAGAATAAGAGAACGATTGCTGTGGTTCCCACAAAGCCCAGCTCTTCCCCAATCACCGAAAAAATAAAATCCGTGTGCGCTTCTGGAAGACGATAAAGTTTCTGAGAGCTTTCTCCCAAACCAGCGCCCCAAAACCCCCCCCTTCCAAAAGCATAAAGAGACTGAATGACCTGAAAATTTATTCCAGAAGGATCTTCCCATGGATTGAGAAAGGCGATGATTCTTTTGGTTCTGTATTCGGCAGTTAAAATTGCTGATGCTATAAAGGGAACTATTGCCAGAATTGAAAGAAACAGAAATTTCTTTCTGAGTCCGGCGATCAAAAGCATTGTGAAGGTAACCGTGAAAATAATCATTGCGGTTCCAAAATCCGGCTGAAATAAGATCGGTATGAAAAAGAAACCTAAAACAATTAGGTTGGGTAAATAGCCGTAGGCAAAATTTCTTAACTTGTCGGCCCGTTTTACCAGAGACTTTGCGATAAATAGCACAAGAGTAAATTTTGCTAACTCTGAAGGTTGGAACGAAAACCCTCCAAACGTTAGCCATCGACGGGCTCCCCCCACTTTTTTACTGAACTCGGGAAACATCACCGCAACCAACAATAGAAAAGTAAAAATCATGATCGGGTATGTATACTGTTGGAGCTTGTGGTAGTCTAAATTTTTTGTAATTAAGAGCAGACCTGTTCCTAATAGACACCATAGGACCTGTCGTTTTAAAAAGTAAAAGGAATCGTTGTGCTCTGTATATGCTGCGCTTGAGCTGAAGACCATTACAATGCCTATTAGCACCAGAATAGCTACAGTTACGCAGAGAATTGAGTCACAGCCTGAATGTTTTTGACGAGTTTCTTTCAACGCTTAACATCCCTCAAGATTTTTGACGATAGATTTAAACTGATTTCCGCGATCGATATAGTCTGTGAACATATCAAAACTTGCACAGGCTGGAGAAAGAAGGACGACATCACCTTTATCCGCCTTTTCTTTTGCCTTATGTACCGCATCTTCCAGAGAATCGGATTCTTCATAACCAAAAGATCCGTTTAGCAAACTCCTAAACTTTGGTCTTGTTTCACCAATTAAAATCAAGTGCTTAACTTTTTTCTTCATAATTTTTTTTAAACTGGAGAAGTCTGCGTTTTTATCTTTTCCTCCTGCAATTAGAATGATTGGACGGTCAAAAGTATTTAATGATTTATATGCTGAACCGACATTAGTGCCCTTTGAGTCGTTAATAAAGTCAACGCCATCTTGACTACATACCCATTCCAGCCGGTGTTCTAAACCTACAAAACTACCCAAAACTTTTTTGATGGATTCCAAAGAGATTTTAAGCAGTAGAGCTGCTGCCACCGCAGGCAAAACATTTTCTATCTGCCAGCGCAATCCCCGTGAGAGGGAGCTAAGCGCAAAAACTTCACCTTCAAATTCATTTATGCGTGCGAATATTTTCCCTTTGTTCACATAGACTCCGCATTCCAATTCATTCTCTAGGCTAAAGAAGATTTGTTTGGCCGGACAATTGCTCCCCAAGAAACGGGTATTGGAATCGTCGTAATTTAAAATAAGAGAATCGTTTTTAGTTTGGTTAGCATAAACTTTTTCTTTCAAACCTATGTATTGCTTAAAGCTTTCATGTCTGTCTAAATGATCGGGGGTGATGTTTAAGATAACGGCGATTTTAGGATGAAAGCTGTAAGTGGCTTCCATTTGAAAACTGGATATTTCAAGCACTCGATATTCTGTTGGCCCTTGGTCAACAAGAGAAATGAAAGGGGTTCCCAGGTTTCCACCTGCTTGCGTATTTTTTCCACCTTCTGTTAGGATCTCGTCAATCAAGCTTGTACAGGTAGATTTCCCATTGGTTCCTGTGATTCCAATAAGAGAGGCGCTGTTGACTCTGCTAGCAAGTTCAATTTCGCTTATTACCTCAGTTCCTTTTTGGCGAGAATTCTTGAGAAAATCAGACTCAATATCCACGCTAGGACTAACAACTACCAAGTCTGAATCGGGAAGCGGCTCGCAGTTTTGATAAACTGTTTCGATCCCTGGCAAAAGCTGGTCTGTTAGTTCTGACAATAGGTCGTAAGGCTTGTTATCCATAATTGAAACCTTTGCTCCTCGGCGGGCAAGAAAATTAGCTGTTGCAACACCCGTTTTCCCTAGGCCAATAACCGAAACGATTTTATTTTTTAAGTCCATATTCACCGGAGTTTCAAAGTGCTCAAGCCAATCATTGCTAAAATGACAGCGACAATCCAAAATCGAACAATTACCTTCGGCTCTGACCAGCCTAATTCTTCAAAGTGATGATGTAGGGGGGCCATTTTAAAAAACCTTTTTTTCCCTCTCGTATATTTGAAATAACCCACTTGAATAATTACTGATAAAGCTTCAATAACAAAAATCCCTCCAATAAGAATTAAAAGTAATTCGTGTTTAACAATGACCGCTATGGTTCCTATCAATCCCCCAAGAGACAAGGAACCGACATCACCCATAAAAACTTGTGCGGGGTAGGAGTTGTACCAGAGAAAACCCAGGCTTGCTCCTAGGATAGCTGAGCTCGCAACCGCGATTTCTCCCGCATCTTTTATGTATTGAATGCGAAGATATTCAGCAAACTTGACATGACCACAGATGTATACGATGCCTGTATAAGTGAGAGTGGCAATGATGATGGGACCAATAGCAAGCCCATCGAGACCATCTGTTAAATTAACCGCATTTGAGGTCCCGACTATGATGAAGATAATGAAGATGAGATATGAAAAACCCAACTCTGGCTGAAAATCCTTAAAAAACGGTACAGACAACCGTGTCCCATATTCTGTTCGAGACGGATCGAAGTAAAGCAAATAAACTCCGATTGCTAAACTCACCAAAAGTTGCAAGAAGAGTTTTTCTTTAGCAGAAATCCCCCCTCCCTCCCTTAGCTTCAAAATATCATCCCGAAAACCAATTGCGCCAAAACCGACAGCAGCAAAAATGATCAACCAGATATAACGGTTTTCAAGGTCAGCCCATAACAATGTTGCCCCTAAAAATGTTACTAGTATTAGCAACCCACCCATTGTGGGAGTTCCTGATTTTGAGTAATGATGCTCAGGTCCGTCAGTGCGAATTTTTTCTCCGATTTGAAACTTTTGCAGCATTCGAATCATTAGATTTCCAAGAATCAAGCTGAATGTCAGCGCAGTAATTCCTGAATACGCAGACCGAAATGTAATGTATTTGAATACATTAAAAAATGAAAATTCTGAACTAAGCGGATAAAATAAGTGATAAAACATTTTTTAATTATTTTGCTTTTTAGGTTTTAAAAATCCCTGAACAACATTCTCCATTTTCGAGCCACGAGAACCTTTGACGAGCAAACAATCCCCTTTTTTAACTTTTCGTAAAAGATAGTTCACAGCCTCATCATGCGTGTTGAACTTTTCAATTTTTAATTGTTGCCGGACATTTGCTTTTGCACTTTCCGCTGCCAATGACGCTAGCGGGCCGACTGTCACTAAATAATCGACATTTGATCGAGCTATCTCTTGGCCAAGCTCATGATGCGCAGGTTCTGATAAAGGACCTAGCTCAAGCATGTCACCAATAATAAAAAATCGTTTGCCCCCTTCTTGGGCATTGATCTCTTTCAAGGTCTTTAAGGCTTCTCTCATCGATTGTGGGTTAGCGTTGTACGTATCATTGATCAAGGTTATTCCTTCACAATGTATCTGCTCATTTCTTTGAGGAATTTGCTGATAATTTTTCAACCCCAGATTCATTTCTTGTCCTGTGATGCCTAGTGAGTGACCTGTAGCGAAAGCTGCCAAGGCATTATAGATATTGCAATAACCGATTTGTGGAAGCTTGACGGGGATCGCTTGATCGAAGATTTTTGCTGTAAAAGTAAATCCATGGTTACCTTTATTTCGAATATCGCTTGCCCGGATATCTGCCGGTTCCTTTATTCCGTAAGTAATTTTTTTAATACGCAGAGATTTGGCTAGCTCAAGAACCAAGGGATCGTCTGCGTTGACAATTGCCGTACCTTCTTTATGAAGGGAATCAAATAGTTCCCCTTTTGCCGCTTGGACCTCTTTTATTGTTTTTAGTTGCCCCAAGTGACCCGCAGAAATATTTGTGATCACACCTATATCAGGCTTTGCTATTTCAGCCAGCCGTTTAATTTCTCCTGCAGCGCTCATGCCCATTTCGAGAACACCCACCTCATGCTCGGGTTCTCTTGTTAATAAAGTCAGCGGGAGGCCGATATGATTATTGAGGTTTCCTTTAGTTTTGAGGGTTTTATATTTTGTTTCAATAATTGAAGCGATCATTTCTTTAGTTGTTGATTTACCATTGGTACCCGTTACGGCGATAACGCGAAAAGGGAATAGCGATCTTTGATAGCTAGCGAGGTCTTGCAATGCCCGCAAGGTATTTTCAGATTGAATGACAAACGGAAACCCTTCTTTGCCGATCATGTCTGTAGAAAGATTTTTGGTGTCAGACAAGATGACTCCAGCAGCACCCTTAGTAAAAGCATCGCCAAAGAAATCATGGCCATCAAAATTTTTACCCTTAATACACACAAACAATTCTCCTTCTTTGATAGTTCTGGAGTTTATGGAAACTCCACGAAATATCACTGTTTCATTACCCTGCAATAGTTTCCCATTCACTGCACACAGGCAGTCTTTCGCCTTACCTGTAATCAATGCGTCCGTTTCCCTAAAAACTCTTTAGCAACTTCCTGATCATCAAAATGTTCTTTTTTGGTACCTACAATCTGATAATCCTCATGACCTTTGCCGGCAATTAATACGAGATCGTTTTTTTCTGCCCGGCCGATGGCATATCCAATGGCTTCTCTTCGATTTGTGATTGTTTTGTAAGAGCCGGTATCGGTAATATCTTTGCAGATATCATCAATAATTCGCTCAGGATCTTCTGTGCGCGGGTTATCCGAAGTGATGACCGAGAAGTCGGCATTTTTTAGTGCGACTTGTCCCATTTTTTTTCTTTTCCCTCTATCACGGTCTCCGCCACAACCGAAAACGACGATTACTTTTCCCTTGGTAAATGCTTTAGCCGCAGTGATTGATTTTGAAAGAGCATCTTCCGTGTGAGCGTAATCGACCAGCACAGAAAAATTTTGACCGTTATTTACCGATTCGAACCTTCCTGGTATGGTCGGGATTTTCTGAAATACATTCTGGATGACATCGAGCGAAATACCTTGAACCGAGGCCGCTGCCGCAGCAGAAAGAAGATTGTATACATTATGCTCACCAAGAAGATTAGTTCGCACCTGCATAGAACCGCTGGGTGTTTTTAAAGTGAATCGGCTACCTGTTGCTTCAAGGGTTATGTCTTCTGCGGAAAAATCAGCAGCACGGTTTATCCCAATTGAAACAACACCCCTATTGAACTCTACAGCGAATTCTTTTCCAGTTGGATCATCGATGTTTATGACCGGAACCTTAACTCTATTCTCTCTGAATAATTTAGCTTTTGAATTTTTGTATTCATCCATATTCCCATGGAAATCAAGATGATCACGGCTCAAGTTTGTAAAAATACCCACTTCAAAGCTCATATCGTAAACACGTTTTTGAGACAAAGCATGGGAAGACACTTCAAGAAAACAATCTGAAATTCCTGCATCCACCATTTGCCTGATACTCTGATTGAGGTCGAGAGATTCAGGCGTGGTCACAACCGCCGGGATAATTGTTTCTCCAAAATGGCAATCTATAGTACCTATTACTCCCGTTTGCCTTCCATCAGCCTTCGAAAGAGCTTCTAGAATATATGTGATTGTTGTCTTTCCGTTGGTCCCGGTTACACCCGTTAAATTTAAATGTTCTGATGGCTGGTTATAAAAATTCGCGCTGATTTCCGACAAGGCTTTTCGCGGATCTTCGACGCAAAATGCAGTGAAACTTCCGCTGCCCATAGAGGGCAAGCTTAAAGATTTAAGAGAGGACTGCGTGACAAATGCAACCGCTCCTTTAACCCAGGCATCTTTTATAAAGGCTTCTCCGTTATGTTTCTCCCCGGGGATCGCAACGAAGAGTCCACCAGGATGGACTTTTCTGGAATCGAAAGCGATGTGCTTGATTGCACGATTTAGACTCCCAAGAGAATCAGTCGTCTCAACACCCATCATCAATTTTTCAAGATTTTTTTCAGGCATAATTTTTCTTAAAGGGAAATCATTTTCCGAGAATAGAAACCATTTTGTTGATACAGTTTGTTTCATTAGGCGCGATCAAGAATAAAAACAGGTTCTTTGCTTGAAGGAACATTTAAATGGCGTAATGATTTTTTAGCGATTTCCAGAAACACCGGAGCCGCGACAACCCCGCCCCAATGCAGCCCCTTCGGATTATCAATCATCACCAAAATCGCCAACTTTGGGGCATGAGCTGGCGCATAACCTATAAATGAAGAAATAAATTCTGTTTTTGAATAGGACTGGATTTCTGTAATATATTTCTGCGCGGTTCCTGTTTTACCCGCCACCTCAAAACCCTCTATTGCGGCTTTTTTCCCTGTTCCACTTTCGACAACAAGCTTTAATATCTCCATCATCTGCTGGCTTGTTTTTTCGGATATTACGCGACGGATTTTCTTTGGTTTATTTTCTTTAATAATTTTTCCATCCCGCATTAATGCTTTGGTTATATGTGGTTCCATAAGAGTTCCACCATTAGCAATAGCGCTAAGAGCAACCACCATCTGCAAAGGAGTGACAGCTATTTCTTGCCCGAATGATATGGAGGCTAATGAACGTTCACTCCAATTATTTCTTTTTCCCAATAGACCCGAAGACACACCAGGAAGCCGGATATTAGCCTTTTCTCCGAAACCAAATTTCCGAATATATTCGTAAAAGGAATCTTTACCAAGCTTCTGAGCAATTTTTATGGCGCCAATATTACTGGACTTGGCAATTATCTCCTGCATGCTGAGAGAACCAAATTTATGACCAGAAGCTTCACCAATATTTTTTCCGCCAATTTTAAAACTTCCATTTTCGCAGAAGAATTTATCGTGAGGCTGGGCAATGCCCTTGTCTAAGGCTGCGGCAGCAACAATTGGTTTAAAAATGGACCCCGGCTCATACGAACTTACGACAATATTATTTTTCCGGGTTTCCGGAGCGAATTTATTGTAGTTATTTGGATTGAATTGCGGCACGTTTGCCATAGCGTAAATTTCACCGGAATTAGGGTCCATAACCACAGCCATTCCAGAATCTGCTTTGTATTTTTCAACCTGTTTTGTTAAATGGTACTCAGCGATGAATTGAATTACCTCATCCAGAGTGAGCATCAAGTCATAATTGCCGAGATTTGCGCGAGAAAGACTTCCTAAATTTTGAATATTTCTTCCCCTACCATCTTGTTCTATGGGTTGGGAATAGACTATTCCTTTCAGCTTTTTCTGATATGTTTGCTCTATACCCGCCAGACCATAATCGTCGGTCCCAACAAAGCCAATGACATTTGCCGCCAATTCACGTTTTGGGTAAAACCTTTTTTGCTCAGGGCGAAATCGTACCCCTGAAAGGGCAGATTTCTTAAGATGCATTATTTCATCTGCAGAGGCCTTCCTCTTTATCCACGCAAATTGTTTATTTGAAGATACTTCTTTGTATACACGATCGTAGTTTTGGCCCAAGGCTGAAGCGAGAACCTTGGAGGTATATTTTCTGTCCCGCACCTCCTGAGGCACGACAAACACAGATTCAACTCTAAGGTTGGTCGCCAATTCATTGCCATTGCGATCAAAAATAGTTCCCCTGCCTAAATAGGTTTTTAGGTTCCCGTGATGCGGCTGTTTTTCCGATTTCGCTAAGAGGGTTTTGTGTTGCGCGATTTGCAAATTAGCGAGTCGAGCTATTAGCGAAACCGCGAAAAGTAGTAGCAGGCTGGATACGAAAATCAATCTAACCCTTACTATACTTCTAAAGGAACTTGATACTGGTTTTTTGTTGTTAGACATAGCCTTACTTTAAAAAAATAGTTGTTACCTGTCCTTTTATTGGCTCGATCATCCCGACTTCATTCTTAGCAAGTTGTTGAATTCGATATAACGACTGAAGACTTTCTCTTTCCAGGCGTAGAAGATGGTTTTCGTTTGAAAGTTTTTCCCGTTCAGCGATAAGAGCTTGATAGTCATAAGAAAGCTTTACTTTCTTCACATTCGGCCAGACCAACGCTAATGCCGCCAACATCATTAATACGGAGGCCAAGAAGATCATCTGAAAATCTTTTTGGGCAATATGAAACCGACCTCGGATTAATTGGCGTGGTTTTTTAAACATATACTCTTTCTGCAACCCTTAACTTTGCGCTAACCGATCTGGGGTTAAATGCGACCTCTTCCTCAGATGGGCAGATGGGGCGACGGGTTAAGATTTTTAAAGTCCGCTTGTTTCCACAAATACAGATTGGAGTTTTGGGCGGACAAGCGCAGCCTTTTTCCTCTTGTCGAAAAAATGTTTTTACAAGTCGATCTTCCAGCGAATGAAATGAGATTGCTACAATCCGCGCAGAAGTATCCAGAAGGCTTATTGCATCATTCAAAACTACTTTTATTTGTTCCAGTTCGTTATTTACTGCGATGCGCAATGCCTGGAAAGTTTTTGTCGCAGGATGAATTCTTGAGTACTTCGGTGACCTGACCACACCTGAAATGACTTTAGATAAATGAGATGTTGTGATGATAGGCTTTTCTTCTTGTTCTCTGCGGATGGCGCGAACAATTTTTTTCGCGAATCGCTCTTCACCAAAATTTTTTATAATAGAAATCAATTCCCCATCTTTTAGTTTTTCAAGAAGATTTGCCGCTGTTGTTGTTTGCGAGCTGTCCATTCTCATGTCAAGCGGCCCATCATTTCTAATGCTGAATCCGCGCTCAGGCGTGTCTAGTTGGGGAGAGGAAACGCCAAAATCGAGCAAAAGCCCATTAATTTTTGTAACACCGGATTGCCCCGCAAGGTCACGCAGGTTTTCTAGTGAGCCGTGTACAAGCGTTGTCCTATGCTTAAAAGGGCGAAGCCTTTCCTTGGCCCGATCAACAGCAGACCGATCCCGGTCGATGCCGAGCACTCTGATTTTTGGCCCTGTGTTTTTGAGGATGAATTCTGTGTGCCCCCCATCCCCTAATGTGCCATCCACGATTACACCCTCCATGTGAATATTCAGATAATGAAGAACTTCATTTTTCATTATCGATTCGTGGTACGTTGGCATAATTTATTCGAAACGATCCTTTGGCTACTGGATGCCAGATAAGCTCTTCCGAAAGCCTCGTTTTTTTATTCTCCTCCCTGCCTGCTCCATCTTTCGGGAGACCAGATTTCAAAGGTTTTTGACATTCCTACGAGCACAGCTTCTTTTTTGAGTCCGGCAATATCTCTCAAGCTCAGAGGCAATAAAATTTTTCCAGACTTCATTTCACAATCCGTGGCACGTGAATAAAATTCTCGTAATCGGGTACGGTCTTCTTTATTGAACGCATTCAGAGTGCTTAATTTTTCTTCGTTTTCAGCCCATTCTTTTTGGGGAAATACAACGAGAAAAGGTTCCATGGCACATACCACCAACTGCGGGCCAGACTGTTCTATTGTTCCGCGAAATTTTGCGGGGATATTAAAGCGGCCTTTTTCATCCAAGCTGATGTTGTAGGTACCTAAAAAGCTGTTCATTGACTCTTCCTATAGGTTTGTCAAAAAATGACATAAAATTACATTTTAAGACACTTTAGAACACAATCCTATCATAACCCAACAAACTGTCAACCTAAAATGCAGCAAAAGTGTTTAATTTTCAGATAGGAAAAATCGTTTAAACTTATATTAAAACAGGGTTTTCTCAAGTGAGGTATAGTTTTAGCTAGGGGTTTTTATGGGAATTTCA
>CAZMBO010000004.1:21051-22584 GCA_964564655.1 uncultured Nitrospina sp.
TAAGCTGAGAGTTTTCGACAAGAAACAGCTGATACCGCTTTCGATTTCAATGGATTTGCTTTGACAAGCCTAAATTCCTGATGCTACTATAAAAAAAGCCTTAAATGATTACGAATATTACCTTTCCCCAAAGGATTGCAATCTATTATGAAGCAGAAAAAAGTAAGATTTTTAGTGGGAAGCTTGTTGATCGTTGGTGCGATTGGATATTTAATTACTATGGGGATAAGCAATACCTCACAGTATTTTTTCACCGTTGATGAATTGCTCAGCCAGAAAGTTTCCTATACTGGATCCGGGTTAAAAGTTAAAGGTAATGTGGTAAATGGCTCCATTCAAAGGGACCCTAATGATTATTTAAATGTGATGTTTTCAATTGAGGAAAAGGAATCCTCGCTAAAGGTAGCCTATCAAGGGGTAACGCCTGACATGTTTGCCGATGGCCGGGAAGTGGTTGTGGAAGGGACATTGGGGGAAGACGGTGTCTTTCACGCCAACACTTTGTTGACTAGTTGCCCCTCAAAATATGAGGCAGAAAAAGAGGCGGGCAAAATGCATCCTGGAACCTTGAGTACCGATAAATATAAGGAGCCCGGCCTGAACAAAGCCGATGCCTTACCAAAGACAACCATTTGACCTTCCCTTAAATTTCTAGATAAGCTAGTCCCTTAAGCTAAGGGGCAATCGGCTACTATTTTTTCTCATGAATGATATTGGTGAGTTTACATTACTTGTAGCATTGGCAACCGCTATTTACGGTTGTGTCGCATATGTTATGGCTGCGCGCGGAAACCGGGTAGACCTTTACTTGAGTGCGGACAAGACTCCTTTGATCGTCTGGGGCTGTGTGATGATCTCCTCTATTTGTTTGTGGAGAGCATTTCTGGTCAACGATTTTAGTCTCCAGTATGTATGGGCTTATTCTAATATTGAGCTTGATACATTTTATAAAATCGCTTCTTTCTGGGGAGGGCAGAAAGGGTCCCTTTTGTTTTGGACCTTACTTCTCAGCACTTACACGGTGGTAGTTCACTTTCAGAACCGCAAAAAAAATCTTAGAGTTGTTCCTTATGCGATGGCCGTGTTGCTGGTAATAATTATATTTTTTCTTTTCCTGATTAATTTTTCTACCAACCCATTTGAACGCATCCCATTGCCCCCTGAAGATGGCCGCGGTTTGAATCCACTTTTGCAGAATTACTGGATGGTTATTCACCCGCCAACCCTATACTTGGGTTATGTTGGATTCACAGTTCCTTTTGCATTTGCGGTAGCAGCATTGATCAGTAAGAATTTAGATGACGGTTGGATCCGAGTGACAAGAAAGTGGACACTGATTTCCTGGTTTTTTCTTTGCATGGGAAATCTGTTTGGTGCTTCATGGGCATATGTCGAGCTTGGTTGGGGAGGTTATTGGGCTTGGGATCCTGTGGAAAACGCTGCTTTTATGCCACTTTTGATAGCAACCGCATTTTTGCATTCCATAATGATCCAAGAAAAAAAAGATATGATGAAAGTTTGGAATATGTCTTT
>CAZMBO010000004.1:22684-54149 GCA_964564655.1 uncultured Nitrospina sp.
TTCTGGCATTTCTTTTCGTTATTCTTTTTGCTTGTATGGCGTTAATAATTGTTCGCCTTCCCCTGTTAAAAAGCGAGAATCAGCTAGACTCATTTTTATCGCGTGAGAGCAGCTTTCTTTTTAACAATTTGCTTTTGCTGGGAATTGCTTTTGCAACATTCTGGGGAACCATTTTCCCGATTATTTCAGAAGCAGTTCGCGGAATAAAAATTACCGTAGGACCGCCTTTTTATAACCAGGTCAATGTTCCAATCGGTCTCGCACTTTTGGCGCTCGTCGGTATTGGGCCGGTCATCGCTTGGCGTCGGGCCACCCTATCTAACTTGAAAAAAAATTTCTTATGGCCTTTAGCGGCTGCTTTTATAACTGCTATAGCATTACTGCCAGTTATTCCTTTGGGGAGCCGGGTTGAAAACTACACCTACCTTGCATTTGTCCTTTGTGTTTTTGTGATGACCTGTATCCTTATTGAATTTTCCAAAGGAACAACTTCTAGAATGAGATTACATGAAGAATCGATGTTAGGAGCGTTAACAACGGTTACTTGGCGCAATAAAAGGCGCTACGGGGGTTATATTGTTCATATCGGCGTTGTTCTGATTTTTGCGGGTATCGCAGGATCACAGGCATATGGAACCCATATTGAAAAACACCTCAAGCCCGGGGAAACATTTAAAATTAGAGGATATGATATAACTTATCAAAAACTAGTTGCAGTAGAAGCTACCAGTGTTAAAACCCGGATCATTGCCCAACTTCAGGTTGAAAGAAACGGTAGCCATTACTGGACGGCGCGCCCCGAAAAAGAATTTTATAAAGGACAGAATCAACCTGTGTCCGAGGTGGATGTGCTTTCAACCTGGAAAGAAGATTTGTACATGATCCTTGCAGATTTTAGGGAAGACGAGTCCGCTACCATTAAGGTTTATGTGAACCCCATGGTGAGCTGGATGTGGACAGGTGGCTGGATCATCGCATTTGGTACGATGATATCCATGTGGCCTGATCGATTGGAGCAAAGGCGCCGTTTGGAACGTTTTCGCAAGGAAGAGTCTTTATTTCCTTCCCCAGCGCAGGAGTAAAAATTGAACTTATTAAAGATCATATTTAGCATTTTTATAGTAGCAGGGTTTATTGCCAGTGCTCCTGTCGTTACAAATGCTGGTTCGCTCCTGCAAGATTTAGAAAATGCACTGATGTGCAAGTGCGATGATAAATGCGGAAAAGTACTTGTAAACTGCACCTGCTCTACCTCAGACAAAACTCGGGCAAAATTTTCCAAAATGTTAGACTCCGGTCTGACTGTTGAACAAATTATTAAATCTCAGGTGGATGAATATGGCGAAACAGTTTTGTCTGCTCCGACAAAATTTGGGTTTAACCTGACAGCTTGGGTGATGCCATTTATGGCTCTCATTGCGGGAGGAGTCGGCATTCGAAAAATTCTTTATACTTGGGTTGGGAAAAACCAGCCGGAAAATGCTCAGGGCAAACCTGAAGAAAAACCTGCAACACCTGGAAAATACTCCAAACGATTGCAAGATGAATTAGATGGGATCGAGTTATAGGAATGGGATTTGTCCACTTCTTAGAGTTGCTTTTCATTGTGGTTGTCCTGCTTCTTGTTGGAATACCTTTGTTTGGCAAACTGCAGTTTAAAAAGCTAGTGGAAACTGTCGATCCCGATAATGATGAATATAAACATCTACTAGTGCGGAAAGAGGAAACCCTCATTTCAATCAAGGAACTTGAGTGTGATCTAGACACTGAAAAGATTTCAGACTCTGATTATCAGGAACTTCGAAAAAAACTAGAAGTAGAAGCCAACGAGATAATCGAACGATTGGATTGGTTAGAGCAAAATCGAAAAAAAACTAAGTCCACTAGATGATCTCCCCCCTTTCAGGTCAGTTAAATGGAACCCTATGAAAACGCAATGGAGGTTCGAAATTTGCGAAAAGCCTTTGGTGTATTAAGGGCTGTCGATGGAATTGATTTTGATTTGAAGCGAGGAGAGTTCTTAACCGTTTTCGGTCCTAACGGTGCAGGAAAAACCACTTTGATAAAAATCCTTTCCGGTTTGACGCAACCCTCCTCTGGGTCAGCAAGGGTGGCCGGATTCGATGTCGCTGAAGGAAACCCGGGAATGCGTAAAGAGATAGGGGTGATCTCCCATGCTACTGCCTTGTATGCCGATTTGACTCCACTGGAAAATTTGATGTTTTTTGCACGAATGCACGGTCTTGCCCAACCCGAGGACCAAGCCTTGAAGGTTATTGATGAAGTTGGGTTGACCCAGAGAAGAAACGACCGGGTTAGAACTTTTTCTCGGGGTATGCTTCAACGTCTATCCATTGCCAGGGCCATCCTTCATGACCCCAAAATTTTATTTTTAGATGAACCTTTTACAGGCCTAGACCTCCATGCCTCCAATATTTTGAAGGAACATCTGCAAAGGTTGCATGACCGCCGTCGAACTATTTTAATGACCACTCACGATATTTCCTGCGGTTTGGAGATGTGTGACAAGGTTGCGTTACAGGTGCAGGGGAGGTTTGCGTTTCTAGAAAATATTGGAAATGTCGAAAGGGATCAATTTGAAGCTATGTATTTTGATGCGGTCCGTGACAACCAATTCATAATGGAAATTGGTGCTAAAGGATAAAAATTTTTTAAATATTCGTATATGAACTTATACCTCAATCAGATTGGTGCAATTATCTGGAAAGACTTTGTTACTGAGTTGAAGACTCGAGAATTGCTCAGTTCCATGTTCATTTTTGCATTGTTAGTGATCTTGATTTTTATCTTTTCCATAAACTTGAGTATTGTAAAAGCCAGTGAGGTGGGTCCTGGGATTTTGTGGGTGGCATTTTTATTTGCGGGAACGATTGGGTTGAACCGTTCATTCATGTTGGAAAAAGAAAACGGTTGTCTGATGGGCTTGATGCTGGTCCCGGCAGATAGAACAACGATCTATTTTGGGAAATTGATCAGCAACTTTATATTTTTGTCGATCATGGAGCTTTTTATTCTCCCTCTTTTTATGGTGTTTTTTGATATCGATCTTTTGTCGCATCTCGGTCCACTTTTGATAGTGGTATTTTTAGGAACGTTAGGGTTTTGTGCCTTGGGGACACTCTTGTCGTCTCTTTCATCCAATCTTAAAACGCGCGAAATTATGTTGCCTATTCTACTTTACCCACTACTGATTCCCATCGTAATAGGGGTGGTGAGGATGACCGGTCAACTTCTTGATGGAATACCGCTTCTTGATATGATGAAGTGGATTGGTTTGACGGCTTCCTTTGATATCATTTATATTGGGGTTTCCATAATGACGATAGACCATATATTGGAGGAATGATTGAATGGATAATTTTGGGTTTCTGTTTGCTGCAAACGCGTTTGTGTGGGGAGGCATCATTTATTTTATATATACCTTGAAGCAACGAAATCGAGAACTTGAAAAAGATGTGGAATTATTAAAAGAAGCTATCTCTAAGGAATCTCGGTAATGACTCAGGAAACAGCTGAAGGCTCAGAGGAAGAGAGTTCGATCCTAATATGGTTGACGGGCTTAGCTTTTATTGCCGCTATGGCAGCCATTTTCCTTTTTGTTCCTACTGAAAAAACGGAAGGGCCGATCCAGAGAATTATGTATCTTCACATACCCTCTGCCTGGCTTTCTTTCTTTGCTTTTTTTATTGTATTCATATCATCTATTCTATCCTTATGGAAAAAAGAAAGAGAGTGGGATATTTATGCACACGCTTCCGCCGAAATAGGCGTAATTTTTTGTTCTCTAGTTTTGATAACAGGTCCTATCTGGGCGAAACCTATTTGGGGTACCTGGTGGGTTTGGGATGCCCGTTTGACTTCTACATTAATTCTTTGGCTGATATACGTTGCTTATTTGATGTTGCGAGCACAAACCGACCCAGGCTCCATGAGAGCGCGGTATGCTGCGGTGCTGGGGATAGTAGGTTTTTTAAATATCCCATTTATCCACTTTTCCGTTTTATGGTGGCGGACTTTTCATCCTCAGCCTAAAGTGATTTCTTCTGAAGGCTTTGGGAAAGGGATGGATCCCAGTATGCTTGCAACGTTAGGAATTTCTCTGGGTGCATTTACGTTACTATACTTTTTGCTCATGGGACAACGCGTTCGGCAGGAAAAATTAAAAGATGAAATCGACCGTCTTAAAAGAGAAAAACTCTACTCATCTTAAAAAGCATGGATTACTTTATTTGCTGTTCGTTATCGCAACAGTGGTATTTATATATCGTGCACAAAACTCTGTAGTATCACATTCCGGTTCGAGTGTTAATGGAAACTCTGAAGTAGGTAGCCCGGCTCCCAAATTCACATTAAGAAACTTGCAAGGAAATCTAGAAGGTATCGATGATTATAAGGACAAAGTCATTATTTTAAATTTCTGGGCCACTTGGTGCGCTCCATGCCTTGAAGAAATGCCGGCGTTTGAAAAACTTTACCGCAGGTATCGGTCGCAAGGGTTAACCGTGCTTGCTGTAAGTCTTGATAAAGGGGATAGCTCGAAGGTTAAAAAATTTGTTGATGCAAATAGTCTAACCTTTCCGGTTCTTTTAGATTTGGATGGGATTGCAGAGAAGCTTTATCCCTCCTTTACCATCCCATTTACATATGTGATAGATAAAAAAGGAAGGGTGGCTGCACGGGTTGACGGGGCAAAAAACTGGGCCTCGAATGAAACATTTGCTGCGCTGGACATATTGGTAAAGGGTTAATGCAAAACATCCTTAATGCTAGGAAAAGTGCTAAATGATAAAAGAAGAACTTGCAATAGAAGTTAATAAAAAATTTTACGAAGCCTTCAATGCTCGTGATTTGGATGCCATGAAATCTGTATGGAGTTCTCGGGAGAATGTAATTTGTGTTCATCCTGGTTGGGACCCACTAAATGGATTTGAACCCATTATGGAAAGTTGGCAGGGAATCTTTAAAAACTCAGGAAATATGGATATCCAGGTTTCGGATGTAACTGTGACAGCCTCTGAGGATTTGGCTTGGGTATCTTGCGTTGAAAAACTTTATACTATCGCTACCAATGGTGTTTTGGCATCTAAAGTCTTTTCAACTAATTTGTTTCAACTGAATGAAGGGAACTGGAAAATGATCATGCATCATGCATCACCCATGCCTTCTTTGCAGGAGAGGAAAGAGAGTTAATTTTGGTCTGTCTCTATTTTAAAAAGCATGCAACATAATGTCCTGATGTGACTTCTTTAAGAGTTGGTTCCATTTCTTGGCATTGTTTTTCTTTTATAGGGCAACGAGTATGAAAAGCACACCCGTGGGACAGAGTGGATGGGTCGGGAGTGTCTCCGAGCACCTTGAATTTCTGTTTTATCCTTCCTGATTCCAAACCAGGAACGGCATTTAGAAGAGCCTCGGTATAGGGATGACAGGGCCGTTTATAAATTTCCTCGCTACTAGCGATCTCAACAATTTTACCTAGATACATCACTGCTACGCGGTCACAAAAATATTCTACCACCCCCATATCATGGGAAATGAAAAGGTATGATATCCCTAGTTTTTCTTTTAAATCAATCATCAGATTAACGACTTGGGCTTGTACCGAAACATCCAAGGCAGACACGGGTTCGTCGGCAACCACTAAACTTGGGTTTAATGCAATTGCTCTGGCTATTCCAACACGTTGCAATTGACCGCCGCTCATTTCATGAGGGTATCGATTGGCATGGTTGGGTGAGAGACCAACTTGATTTAGTAGTTCCATAATGGATTTAGAAACGTTTTCTGTGAAGCCGTGAATTGCGAAGGGTTCGCTCAAGACCTCGCCTATTTTCCGTCTCGGATTTATGGATGAAGAAGGGTCCTGAAAAATCATCTGCATTTCTTTTCTCAAACTGCGAAGTTCAGCTTCAGAAAGATCTGCTAAGTTCTGTCCCTTAAAGTGGACCTGACCAGAGGTAGGAGTTTCCAGCCGGAGAAGAGTGCGTGCGGCAGTTGATTTTCCACTGCCACTTTCACCTACAAGGCCTAGTGTTTCTCCTTCATTTAGGATAAAAGAAATACCATCGACAGCTCGGACAGGTTTAACATCTTTACCGAGAAAAACTTTTTTGGAAAGAAAATATTTTTTAAGGTCTCTGACTTCTAGAAATGGATTGTAGGATTTCATATTGTTCCAGGATCTAGATGACAGTTGTATTTGAGATTTGGATTTAAATTTGTTGTGAAAGGTTTTTGTGTTTTGCATTTATCCATCACCCATTTACACCGCGGATGAAAGGAACAACCCGCAGGTCGTTTATTTGGATTGGGCACGCTTCCTTTAATCTCTACAAGTCTCTGCTCTTTCTTTCTTTCAATTCCTAGCTGAGGGCGAGACAAAATCAGTCCTTTTGTATAGGGATGATTTGGATTCTTTAATAAGCTTTTCGTTGGGCCCGTTTCTACTTCATCTCCTGCATACATAACCATGAGTCGTTCTGCAATTTCTACAACTATCCCAAGATCATGGGTGATGAGAAGCATGGACATGGAAGACTCTCTCTTTAGATCTTCAAGAAGATCTAGAATCTGCGCCTGAATGAGAACGTCCAGTGCTGTTGTAGGCTCATCAGCGATTAAAATTTTAGGTTCACAAGCGAGAGCCATTGCGATCATGACACGCTGCCGCATGCCACCGCTTAATTGATGAGGATATTGTTTTAATTTTTCCTCAGGAGAATACAGTTCTACCTTACCTAATAATTGCACGGATTTTGCAAGTGCTTCTTTTTTGTTTAAGCTTTTATGTTGCAAAAGGGTTTCAATAAGCTGTTCGCCAATGGTTAAAACAGGATTAAGCGAGGTCATGGGATCCTGAAAAATCATGGATATTTCTTTGCCTCTGATCTTTCTCATTTGTTTGGCGCCCAACGACAAAAGATTTTTTCTTGAATAAATTATTTCGCCGCTGACATTATTTACAGAAGTTTTGGGTAAAAGTTGTAAGATAGAAAGTGCGCTTACTGTTTTTCCGCATCCGGATTCGCCAACCAATGCTAATGTTTCGCCTCTATGAAGTTGGAAGCTAATTCCATTGACGGCCGAAAAATTACCTTGAGGAGTGGCGAAGGAAACTTTTAAATTTCGGACATCCAGTTCGATGGGGTTCATTAGGGGTAGAAAAAAAGGGCGACCCTTTTGGGCCACCCTTTTCTTAGGTTAAAACGAAACCGCTATTTAGCTTTTTCAAGACATTCTTTTTCAAGGTCGCTGCTTACAATATTATCACATTGTTTTGGATTACCTAGAACCACAGCATAACAATAAGCTTGACTGTCTCGATTCAAAATTAGAGTGCAGTAATAATTGCTGTGGTCTTTATGCGCATAGCGAGATTCAGGATTTTTAATAGGGGATAATGCCAGACATAAATGTCGCTTGTCTTCTTTGGATACTTTACCTGAAGCTTTAGCCGCGGCTGAATATATTCCGTCACGTACTAATTTTTTCGTGGGTCCTACACCGTCTCTTACCTCAACGGAGGCGATGCCGGGACGACCTTTACGAACGATAGCACCATCGCCATCACAAGCTGTGGGGTCTGGTACTTCGGCAGCTATTATAGGAAATACCCAGGCAAAGATAAAAAATGCCGTTATTAAAACAGTCAATCCCGCTCGATTATACTGCCACATACATTTATCCTCCCTAAGATAAATTTGTTTTCTATTTATATGTTGCAAAGAGAACAAAAATTAAGAATTTAGACAAGGATACCTTATTTTTTTAATAAAAACCATGGCTTTAATATAAAACACCAGAGGTGCCGATAAATTATTAGAAATAAATGAGTTATTTATTTTTTCTCAGATCAAATTTGTCCTTTTTCCCCTGAAATACCAAAAATAAATAATGTGAAAAAGATCAATCTAAGATCTCTATTATTAATTGGAATAGGCTGTTAATATAAACTAATAATATCATCCAAGTTTTGTTTTCAGGGCAATAAAAATGAATTCCGGAGCCGAAAAAAATGAATGGTGTAAAAGAAAAATTCGCAAGTTCCTTGGGCCCTTTCTTGTGGCTATTGGTCTCGGTTACACTTATCATTCCCATCTAACCGGTTGTCCAAGATATATAATATTGGGTGGCTGGGCCTTGGGGCCGCCCGTATGGTTTATTCTCGAGTCTGTGTTTTTATATGATTCTAAAGAGGAAGATTTGCAACATTTCATATATTACCAATCGTTGGGTCGAAATTTATGGTTAGGCTTTTTAGTTTTTCTCGCCGCATTTTATCTGGGTAATTGGAATTGATTCTTCAAGTTATTTAGAGGTTTTTTCTCAAAATTCGTTCAGCTAATTGACTGCAAAAAACTAGATTTTTTATATTTCAGAGTGATTTTTGGGGAATCCTTATAATTATAAAACTTTATGAGAATTTTTAGTTGGAATGTAAATGGTCTTCGTGCCGCAGTTAAAAAAGGTTTTTTTGAATGGTTAAAATCAGAAGCACCGGATGTGGTTTGCTTACAAGAGATTAAAGCCCAAACCCAAGATCTAGATGAGAATGTGCGTAACCCAAAAGGTTATCACGCAGCCTGGAATCCTGCAGAGCGAAAGGGCTATAGCGGGGTGGCTGTTTTCACTAAGAAAAAACCTGCTACAGTTCATAGAGGAATCGGAATTGAACGTTTTGATTGCGAAGGACGAGTTATAAGAATAGAGTTTAAGGATTTTGATCTTCTCAATGTTTATTTCCCCAATGGCACGAGCGGACCAGAGAGACTTCAATATAAAATGGAATTTTATGATGCTTTTCTAGATCATTGCGAAGCATTGAGAGACCAAGGAAAAGAACTGGTGATAACGGGTGATGTGAATACAGCCCACAAACCAATAGATTTAAAGAACCCCAAGGCAAACCAAAAGAACTCAGGGTTTTTGCCTGAAGAAAGAGAGTGGGTCGATAAATTTATTGCACATGGATATGTTGATAGTTTTCGTACCTTTAACAAGGATCCCGATCAATATACCTGGTGGAGCTATCGTTTTAATGTGCGGGCAAAGAATATAGGCTGGCGTATCGACTATTTTTTCGTGACTGAAGGTTTGATGGATAAGGTAAAAGATTCTTTTATAACTCCCGATGTTATGGGTTCAGACCATTGTCCTATTGGTCTTGATATTAAGGGAAAGTGATCTAATTTTATTAGATTGTTCATAAATCAGAAACATCTAAATCAATAGTTGTCCGATTTAATATGTTTTGGTTTCACATTTTTAAAAACTGGAGAAAGTAATTTATGAGTTTTGAACTCAATCAAAATTATAGTGGTTTTAAGCTAATTAAGAAGGAAGAAATTGCAGAGTTGAAATCATTAGGACTATTTTTTGAGCATGAAGGAACCGGAGCAGAATTACTGGTGCTAGAAAATGACGACGATAATAAGGTTTTTAGTGCAACTTTCAGAACTCCGCCAACAAATGATGCTGGTGTTGCTCATATTCTTGAACATAGTGTTCTTTGTGGATCAAAAAACTTCCCAGTTAAAGAACCCTTTGTGGAATTGATGAAAGGAAGTTTGCAGACTTTTCTGAATGCAATGACCTTTCCCGATAAGACAATGTACCCAGTAGCAAGTAGAAACCGAAAGGATTTTTTTAACCTGATGAATGTATATATGGATGCGGTATTCTATCCGGTAATTTCTGAAGATACTTTCAAACAGGAAGGTTGGCATTATGAGCTTACAAGTCCGGATGACAAAATTGTTTATAAAGGGGTTGTGTTCAATGAGATGAAGGGTGTTTTTTCTGACCCAGAAAGTTGTGTTGACAGGCAACTGGCGCATTCATTATTTCCCTCTACTACCTATGGGTATGAGTCGGGAGGAGATCCTGAACGAATTCCCAACCTGACCTATGATGATTTTAAGGGATTTCACAAAAAACATTACCATCCGTCTAACAGTAGAATTTTTCTGTATGGAGATGGAGATACGAGTGAATATCTTTCGTTTCTGCATGAAAAATATTTAAAAAATTTTGATCGCATTGAAGTGGACACTTCTATTAAACATCAAAGGTCCTTCAGGAAACCTAAAAGAAAATCCTTCAACTATCCAGTATCCACTCATGAATCAGTAGATAAAAAAACTTATATTTTATTGGGAGTTAAGCTAGATAAGGTGGTTAATTATGAACATTGTCTGAGTTTCAGTATCTTAAGCCATCTTTTACTTGGGACTTCTGCTTCTCCGCTAAGAAAAGCCTTGATTGACTCACAACTGGGTAGCGAGATTATTGGTGGTGGATTTGATGATAACCGTGCCGATACTTTGTTTGCAGTTGGATTGAAGGGAACCGAAGCAAAGCATGAAGAAAAAATTCTGGAAATTATAGACGCCACCTTAAAAAACTTAGTAAAAAATGGGATTGAGGAAGATATGATTAGATCTGCTGTCAATTCCGTAGATTTCCGCTTGCGTGAAGCAAACTTTGGAGGTTTTGCAAAAGGTATTGTTTACAATATCCAGGCTCTGGGCTCTTGGTTGTACGGCAAGGATCCATTTTCGCATTTGAAGTTTGAAAAGGTGATGCGAAAGATCAAGAAGAAGTCCGGGCAAGGGTATTTTGAAGGGTTGATAGATCGTTACCTAGTAGAAAATCCTCATAAGAGTATTCTCATAGCTACACCGAAAGCAGGCCTTGGAAAAAAACAAGAAGCTCGTGAAAGAAAAAAACTAAAAGAAATTAAAAATAGTTTAAGTGCAGAAGAAATTAAATCCCTGATTGAAGAAACAGGTAGACTTCAGGAAAATCAGTTGAAGGCAGACAGTCCAGAAGCGCTCGCTGCTCTTCCCTCTTTAGAAATTAAAGATGTTCCTGACAGTATTGAAGAATATCCTCTGGAGATTAAAGGCTCCAATGGGAAGACCATTCTGTTTCATGATTTGTTTACCAATCATATCGCTTATACTCAGATTGGTTTTAATATAAATTCGGTTCCGCAAGAAATGCTTCAGTATGTTCCTCTGATGGGTTCACTTATTTTGGGAATGGGCACGGAGCAAAACACTTATACTGAAATTTCAAAAAGGATAGGTATTCATACTGGCGGAATTCGCAGCTCTCATTTTTCATCGGCAACGGTTCAAGATCGTCAATCCATTCTTTCTTATTTATTTTTTAATGGTAAGGCCCTTGTTGAGAAAAATGATGACTTATTTGACCTCTATGATGAATTGTTTACGGAGTATAGTTTTAATGACCACAAACGGTTGGTGGAGATTATTCGTAGCACGAAAGCTGATATGGAGGATTCCATTGTTCCTAATGGTAACCATTATGTTTTGGCAAGATTGCAATCTTACCATTCGCGGCTCGGGAAGTTTGATGAATTAACAGATGGAATAACTTATTTCCGATTTTTAGAAAACCTGCTGGATCAGGTAGAAAGAGGTCCCGAGGAAGTAGCTGATCAATTCCGCAAAGTAGCTGAACGGATATTTACGAAACAAAATATCCTTTTTAATATTACTTGCGGTGAAAAGGATTATGGAAAAATTGAAAAACGCATTAACGGCCTTTATGATCTTCTTCCAGATTCTGAGTTTGAAGTGGAGGAATGGAATTTTCAGACAGTTCCATCAAATGAAGGGTTTTTAACAGCTAGTAATGTTCAGTATGTTGGTAAGGGTGCAAATTTATACGAAATGGGTTTCAAATATTCAGGCCAGTTCGAAGCATTGAAAGGGCTTCTTCGCACCGGGTTTTTGTGGGATAAAGTAAGAGTGCATGGCGGGGCATATGGAAGCAGCAATTCCTTCGATTTTTTAACTGGAGATTATGGTCTTGTCTCTTATAGAGACCCAAACCTGTCTGAAACATTGGGTGTATATGATGAAATTTCAGATTTCCTGGCTCAACTAGATATTTATCCTGAAGAGTTAAAGAAGATAATAATTGGTTGTGTTGGAAAACTGGATCCGCCTTTGACACCGGATAGAAAGGGATCTGCTTCAATGATCGATTATCTCACAGGGCGAACGCATGAGATGAAATTACAGTTTCGCCGTGAATTATTAGCAACGCAGTTGGAGGATCTTAAAAAATATTCAGAGCTATTTCAAAAAATAAGAGATCAAGGCAAAGTCTGCGTCCTTGGTAATGAAAATAAGCTGAAAAAAGAAAAGACTATTTTCAGCGAGTTGGTCAAAATCTTTAATTAGTGGAAGAGGTCACTCAAAATACATCGCACCCATAATCCGGAGTTTTAAAATTAAAGCGAACGGGCGAATTCCATTGCCTTCTCCATATCTGGGAGGTTCGCTAGCTCAGAAACGATTTCCAGGTAGCGAATGATTCCATTTTGGTCTAGAACAAATACGGCTCGGGCCAATAGACGATTTTCTTCGATCAATAAACCAGATAATTTCCCAAACTCGGCATCACGGTAATCTGAAAGGAACTTAATGTTGTTTATTCTGGCTTCCTTGGCGAACCGTTTTTGAGCGAAGGGCAAATCACGACTTATCGTAATAAGGTTAGCGGTCTTATCGAGCCCTTTATTTTCTTCGCTAAGTATATGAGTTTGTTTTTCGCAGGTGGGAGTATCCAGGGAAGGAACGATACTCAGTATTGTCACCTTGCCTTTAAGCGATTGCAGATCAATCATGTTCAGCCCCAGGTCAGGAAGGCGGACGGTTGGGAGTGTTTTTCCTACCTGCGATTTCTCCCCCATCAGAGTCAAAGGTTTTCCTCGTAAGGTAATGGTCTGCTCTTCTCCACCCCAGGACAAACCCGCAAGGGCTAAAAAGCCCACCAAAAATAAGACAGGTGGTAGAATTTTCCTGTTCATATTGTTTCTCCATATTATTAAAATAAAAGCATGAATCAATTTAGCACAATTAAAGCCCTTAAGAAAAATATCAAAGCATGCATTCTTTGTGCAGACTATCTTCCCTATCAACCTAGACCTGTTTTCTCTTTTTCTGCAAAGTCAAAAATTTTGATTGTTGGTCAAGCTCCAGGAATCAAAGTGCATAAATCTGGGATCCCCTGGAACGATGCCAGTGGGGACCGTTTGCGTGAATGGATACAAGTTTCCAAAGATCAGTTTTATGACACAAAGTACTTTTCTATTGTTCCTATGGCATTCTGCTACCCCGGCAAAGGTAAGTCGGGTGATTTGCCACCACGCCCGGAGTGTGCTGAAAAATGGATGGAACCTATCCTTGACAAGGTACCGCAAAGGAAACTTACGCTTTTAATAGGGCAATATTCACAGGGCTGGTTTTTAAAGGGGACTAAAAAAAACACCCTTACTGAAACAGTGAAAAACTGGCAAGAATATCAACCTGAATACTTTGTATTACCGCATCCTTCTCCTCGCAACAATATCTGGCTAAAGAAGAACCCATGGTTTGAGAAAAAACTGGTGCCTAAATTAAAAAAAAAGGTTAAAGAGTTAATTTCTTAAAAAATCAAAATTCCACAATGGTAACCCCAGTACCACCTTCCTCACGTCTGCCGGGATAAAATTGCTTACAAATTCCGGTTTTTTCCAGGTAATTTTTGACGAGAGTCTTTATAGTTCCCATTCCATGCCCATGAATAATTGTTACCCGCGGTACTTTGGTTACAATTGCATGGCTGATAAAAGCTTCCATTTTTGTTTCCGCTTCTTCAGAGTTCATACCCCTAAGATCGCAAGAAGACCTACCTTGAGGTTGAGCTTCAATGTTCATTAAAATTTTTGGGGTTTCTTTTTTTGACTTATTTTCTTGCTGAGGATTGCCGCGTATCGAAGATGTTTCAACGGTGGTGTTAATATTTCCCATACGGACTTGCACCTTTTTCTTTCCTTTTGTAGCTTCGAGAAGTATCGCCGTTGTACCCAAATTTAATAGTAATACGGTATCACCGGGTTTTAATTCGTCTGCTGCTAGACTCCAGTCTTCCAAATTGTGATCGGATGTCAGTTCGCTTTTGCCTATCGCTTGGATTTTTTTTTCCACTTTTCGTATTTTGGGTAAAGTTTTTTCTCCCTTGATCTCCTGAATCATTTTTTGGATCGCAGTTTTTCCAGCACGAACTTCAGCTTGAAGCTTTTTATTTTTATTTTTTTGGAATTCTTTTTCTTCTTTGCGAAGCCTTACTGTGAGCTGATTTTGTTCTCGATTCAATTGTTCTATTTCTGATTTTATAAGTTTTATCTTTTCTTGATCCTGATGCATTTGCAACCGTTGGCGTGTCAGGTCTTCCAAAAGGTTTTCAGCACGCTGGTCTTTTGCTTGATGTAAACTGCGTGCATGATCAATGATGTTCCGTTGCAATCCCAATCGTTCGGCAGTATCGAGTGCGGCGCTTTGCCCAGGGGCGCCGAATATCAAGCGGTAAGTAGGGCTCATGGTATCAAGGTTAAATTCAGTACAAGCATTCAAAAATCCTTTCTGAGTTTGTGCCAGTATTTTTAATGAGAAATAATGTGTTGATACCAGTGTCATTACATTCTTGCGCTTTAATTCCAGAAGAATTGATTCAGCAAGCGCGGCTCCTTCATTGGGGTCGGTTGCTATTCCTAACTCATCTAGAAGTACTAGGGATCCTGAGGTTGCGTTGTCAATAATACGAATAATTTTTTCTAGATGCCCAGAAAACGTGGACAGCTTTAATTGAATATTCTGGTCATCTCCTATGTCTGAATAAATTTCTTGAAAAAATGGGATATGAGAATTTTTCTGAACAGGAAGGAAGAGTCCCGATCTCACCATTAGAGATAATAACCCCAGTGTTTTTAGGGTCACTGTTTTTCCTCCTGTGTTGGGCCCAGATATGATGACAACTTTGGTCGATTCTTCCCATTCGATGGTATTAGGTACGACTTTTTCAGCATCCAATACCAGCTCAGGATTTCGGGCCTCTTTTAGCAACATTTTGGATTCTAGGTTCATTGGACACTTCACCGCACCCATGGTTTTAGCAAAGCGGGCTTTTGCATAAATGAGATCAAGAGTCGCCAAACCCTCCATGTTTTTTTTTAAAGGTTCTTTGTGTTGATTAATCTGTATTGCAAGGGACTGTAAAACTAATGCTTTTTCTTTGGCGACTTTCAGTCGTGCCATTTTTAATTGGTTGTTTAGCGGAACTATGGATGTGGGTTCGATAAAGAGTGTTTGGCCGGTTCCCGACATGTCATGCACAATTCCATCTACCTTTGATTTGAATTCAGCCCGGATGGGAATCACCTTTCTTTCTTGTCGCTCGGTGATATAGGAATCCTGCAACGCTTCTTTGATCTTGGAGCTGGAAAAAAGTTTGTGAATTTTTTCTTCCAGTTTGTTCCGTGCGGTTTCAGTTTCGCGGAACGCCTGCTTTAATTCAGGCGTCGCATTTTCTTTTATATTTCCTTCATCATCGATACAACGGACAAGATCAGCGAGAAACTCTTTCAGGGGGTCCAGTTGTGAAAGCCAATGTTGGATGTTCGGAAAGGCATTTAATTTTTCTAAATTCTTACAAAGATTCCTGCAAAGCCGCAGTAATTTCATAATGACGAGGCATTGGCCGGTATTGATCATATGCTGCTCGTCAACATCTTTAAAAATAGGATTGATGTCCTCAAACCGATCCATAGGAAACGACTCCAGAGAGTCCAGTAATGCCATCATCTCTGTCGTTTCGTCTAGTCGTTTTTCTGCAGTTCTAAAATCTGTTTCAGGTTTTAAATGCAGACAAAAATTATAGGTATAAGGCGAGGAAGTATGATTTGCAAGAGCTGTAGTTATCCGTTCCCAACCTAGGAGCTTCATGGACTTTAACAAAAGAGGATGAGTATCGTTTTCAGAAGAGGGTGTTTCGCTCATGGTAGAGATCGTACTAGGGTGGTTTCCAATAGGATATTGACCTTTGCATCGTATAATCGGTAAGGATCGCGCAATTGTTTATAGCCGTAAAGTAATACTGCGAGGTCTTTTTTTACTTTATTCTGATAGCTGGTTTTTTTTTCTCCTGCTATCAGCTTGTTGTTTTGATTTTGAATTTTTTGAGTGGTAATGATGACTGTTTTGTCGAAATCCACCGTTTCTGTATTGAAAAAAAGATCGTATTCGACAAGATTTTCTCCCATCACTTCAAATCGATTTTCTCCTTTTCTTTCCACAAATAAAGTAGCTATTTTCCCATTTCTGTTATTGGGTTTGGGGCTTTCTGGCCCAGGGAGTTCAAGCGAAGCAAGATTTTTTCCCTTTTTCAGGCGCGCCCAGTGAATCATGCCCAGGTGGTTATTTTCGCGGGTCATTCTTACTATGGTCGGATTCAGATTGCGTTTTTGCTTTTTAATCCATTCTAGTAAATCGGGAATTTCATTTTTAGGAAGGAAATGTCCTCCATGAGCCATTCCTTTTTCACCATGTTCGCGATAGACGACAGGGTATCTCATATCAGAGAGTATCTGGTTGACTCTCCGACTCAATTGTATAGGAAAAATGGGATCATGCTTTCCCTGGATCATATAGATAGGTGTGTTCCTTAGGTTGATTAGGAAATTCATAAAACGTGGGGTGATGCTTCCGGCAATGGGTATCAACCCTGCAAATCGATCCGGATAAAACATCCCAATAGTGTAGACCCCAATGGCGCCATTGGACAGTCCAGCAAGAAAAACTCTATTGTCATCGACATTATATTGCGAGCGGACCTGGTCCATTAAAGCTAAAACCATTTCTTCTGCCGGGCGTGCCCACCACGCACCCATAGGATAAGACGGGCATATAACGATAAACTCTCCATTCAGCCTTTCTGCCCATTTAGCAGCAGTGACATCGCCGTTTCCTCCCATACCGTGCAAAACAATGACCATGGGCAAGGGACTTGTTTTAGGCGCAGTTTCAGGATAATACAGGGCGTACGAATAATCCTTTCCATTGCTATTAAATTTTAATCCTGTTAGCAGGCCCCGTTTCTCTGCAACAGGTTTTGTCCGTAGTCTTAGTATAGTTTTTATTACTTTGTGTGACACCTTTTGGCTTTTCAAACGTTGCAGCACTTGAACTTCTACATCTGAATCGTTAGTGGATAAGAATAGGTCAATATCTTCCTTGATGTCATAGGTGATTTGTTTTGGGTCGGATTTAATTCCTGTAGAACAGGAAGCTGAAAATAGGATTATTAAAAATATATTTTTAAGCTTCATGGTTACCATAGTATTGTCTGATGTTTTTTGGCAACAACGCTTAACTATTGATGCCCCAATTGTATTCAAGGTAGTAAATTTCAATTCCTGAGCGTGTCAATTTTTTTGCCACATCGGGTGAAACATAATTAGCAATAAACTTCAATACCCCTCCTCTGCTTTCAAAGTCATCTTCGAACCATTTAAAAATTGAAGAAAGGTAGACCCGATTTCTTTTATTATCTATTTTCATCCCTTTTTCTGATGACTTTAAAAATACTCTCATCTGATCATCCAACTGCTCATTTAGACTATTAACATTAAATGCCTCAAGCCTGAGATCTGGACAACTTACTGAAGCACAAACAATCGCCACATGAACCCTTGGCTCATCCATTTTTCGGAGAATTTCATGCTCAATTTCATTCAGAGTTCTTTCTTTTCCCCCAACATTACCAGCTGGTTTTCCCCAAACTGGCCTAAAAAAACTTCCTAAATCTTTAATACTTTTTATCGGGAAATGGTCTGCCACCATTTTAGCCGCAAAAATATTATAAGTATTAATCCAGAAAACAAGCTTTTCCTCTCTAGATTTTAAGGAGTCCATTTTCACCGTGTTTAAGCGAGCTAATAACTTATCAAAGCTCAGTTCATTTTTTAGATTTTCATAATCCACAGCATTGATCAATATGCCATCGACCTTTTTAGGTCTGACATGCTTTTTTATCAATGCCTCCCAGTCTGAAAAATCAAAAGCGGCTACCGGTATAACCCACATCAAAGTAAATACTAGAGTAAAAGCTAAAATTTTCTCCTTCCCTATGGCCCAGTGCATACTATTCTTATTGGTTTGGATTTTTTGCATTTCTTATAAAATGTCCTAAACTTTTCACTACTAAATTTTATTACTATTTTGGGAGTTTCCCTTACAAATTAATTAAGCTTATAATTTATAATACCTTCCTGAAACTTAATCAATTTCATTGAAAATTAGTGGCGTGAGCAAAAACAACAAATTCGACTTAGTCAACCTAAAAGACTTTTTATTTATATCCGATTTGGATGGCACTCTTCTGCTACCTAATGGAACCCTTCCAGAAGAGTTCAAATACCGCCTAAATAAGCTTATTTCTGATGGCATGCGATTTACAATAGCAACAGCAAGAAATTATGATTCTGCTTACCCCATTTTAAAGGGATTGAATCTCATATTTCCAGTTGTTTTGTTTAATGGAGTCTACCTGACAGATTTTCATAGTGGGGAAATATTAGAACATACCCAGTTTATTGATAAAACTGTGATAAACAGCATGCTCGATTTAGCAAAAATAAATAAAATCGAACCCTTCATTTATACCTTTGGAAACCAACATCAGGTTTATTATCGCAAGGTTTTAAATACAGGTTCGACTGCGTATCTAAATAGCCTAAAAAAGGATGATAGAGTCAAACAGGTTTCAGAGTTTGTGTTTCAAGAAGATGAGAATATTTCTGGTTTTTTGCTGATAGGCACACTTGAAAATCTAAATCCAATTTACCACAAGCTTAAGGAAAATCACTTCGATCATCTTAATGTATATTTTGCAGAAGATGTTTCAATGAAAGGGTATTATTGGTTGCAATCTTTTCATCAGCAGGCTAATAAAGGAAATATGTTAGAAAAGCTGGCAGAACGACTAAACATTTCCTTAAATAAAACTCTGGTTTTTGGAGATTATCTCAATGATTTGGATATGTTCAGAGTAGCTAGGTATTCGGTTGCCGTGGAAAATGCTTTACCAGAAGTAAAAGAATGTGCCAATAAAATTATTGGTCACAACAGTCATGGGGCGGTATTGGAATTTCTCGAATCTATTTGGGAAAACTCCTAAACTATTGCAAAACACATTAACAAAATTAGTATAATAGGACTCCATAGTAAAACTTAGTGAGAGATCAAATGCCTGAACAACCCAAAGAATCGGAAAAAACTATATATCAGAGGGATAAGACGGCTAAAGAGCCTAAAACTATTGGCGATACTCCGAAACAGCCCGTCAAGCCGAAGCCAAAAATTAAAAAGGTTTTTGTACCTAAAAAAACTACTTTCACCACTGACAAACCCATGGAGCATCGGGTGAGAAATATTCGGCTAACTTCAGAAGAGTCTGCAAAAATGATTTGGGAAATTCTGATTGATTTTCAGAACGATCTGGCTAAAGCTGAAATGGATGATCCCGATAAACCATTTCATGATTGGGAAAAAGTTGAAAAATTTTTTACCCGCCTTGCTAAAAAATACAGTATTTGTCAAAGTAAAAAAATTGGAGGGGATTTAGGCTGGGTCCATCGTGACATGACGCTCCCTGAGCAAATAATAACTTCGGAGCTTGTTGATAAAATAATGAAACTGGAAAAATTTATTATTCCCGATCCCATTAAAAGCAACTTAGGTTTCCATATCCTTATGATTTGCGAAAGTCAAATCCATACACCAAAAGAAAAGCCTCCGGAGAAGGAAAGCCGCCCTCTTTTCTAACCCCCCAACTAGTTTTGAAGCCAATACTACAGCTTTAAATACCCACAAACAGGTTTTCTGCTTCTTGCCCACTTACCTTTTTGTTAGAAAGAAACGATTAATTTCCCAAAAAGAAACGTCGAATATTTTCTACAACATATTCCTGTTGCTCACGGGAGATTTCATGGGAAATTGGAAGGGCTAAAGTTTCATCGGCTGCTTTTTCAGATTCAGGAAAATCGCCTTTTTTGTAGCCCAGCGATTGAAAGCATTCTTGGATATGAAGTGGGACCGGGTAATAAATTTCACATCCGATATTATTTTCATTCAGAAAAGAACGTAATTCATCTCTACGGTTTCCAATGCGGATGACATATTGATTAAAAACATGCCTTGGAAAAACTTCGGGTGGTAACTGAATATATTGAGTCAGAGCATTCTGTTGTAATAATTGATTATAGATCGTTGAATTTTGTCGTCGCTTTTTTGTCCAATCTTCAAGATAATCTAACTTCGCCTTCACAATTCCTGCTTGCAAAGCATCCAAACGAAAATTACCACCTATGGTTTTATGATAATACTTGGGGCTAGAACCATGCATCCGAAGAACTTTTAATTTTTCATAAAGTTCCTCAGAAGAAGTTGTCACAATACCCCCATCACCAAATGCGCCCAGGTTTTTGGCAGGAAAAAATGAAAAACAACCCATATCTCCAAGAGATCCCGCTTTTTTGTTCTTATATTCAGAACCAATCGATTGAGCAGCGTCTTCAATGACCGTCAGATTATGCTTTTTAGCCAAATCTATAATCGGATCCATATCAGCACATTGCCCATACAAGTGGACTGGCATAATGGCTCTAGTTTTAGAGGTAATACACCTTTCAATATGTTCGACCTTCATATTAAAAGTAACATCATTTATATCCACAAATACGGGTTTTGCCCCTACGCGAATAATTGATCCAACTGTAGCAAAAAACGTATAAGGAGAGGTAATCACTTCATCGCCCTCCCCAATCCCTGCTGCCATTAAGGATATTAATAAAGCATCTGTCCCTGAAGAAACACCTACCGCAAATGTAGTCTGGCAGTAATCAGCTATTTTTTCCTCTAAATCCATAACCTTGGAACCCAGGATAAATTGCCCCCTACGAATGGTGTCGGCGATTTCATTTTCCGCATCATTCAAAATTTGATGATAAGATGCGGGAATATCGAGAAGTTTTACATTGGACACTGGATCCAAAGGTTCGTTTATTTTGGATTCCAGTTGTTCAGAAGTAAGCACAGGCACATCATCCGAAGAGAATTTTTCCGGCCTTGTAGAAACCACTGCATCAAATCCGCAAGATCGAACAAGGATTAGTGCCAATTTTTCTTCGAAACACTCATCCTTTAAAGCTTCCACTAAGTCACCCGGAGTCGGGGTTACCACACTTAATTGGTCCAAAAGGGTTTTAACTTTTTTTCTATCCTCTTTGGTTAATTCCTGCATTAAAGATGAGATAGTAGTTGATGCCACCCAGCCTTTACAGCGCCTTGTATTACAAAGATGCATAACCCCTGAATCTTCTCGAGAGGATAAAGCTTGAACCAAATAATCTTGATGTAAAAGAATTTCCATATTTTGTGTTTTACAAGGAGGTTATAAATAAATCAAAAACAGATATCCTGATCGAGTTTTTCTCGCAGGATAATTTCGGCCGGCGTGTAATATTTTTTGTTCGTATTACATTTTTTACAAGCTGGAACTAGATTTCCGCGTGTGCTTTTACCTCCGCGAGAAATAGGTACAATATGATCCATTGTCAGGGCATCAGCAGAAAAAGAACCCCCGCAATAGTGACACACTCCAGATTCCAGTTTTTGTTTCCACCATTGTGACTGACGAAGTTTTCTTGCTTTGGCTTTTTCTATTTTAAAATTATCGTTATTCATAAATTCAATCAAATCTATAATGTGTTACCAACCCAACCTGATTCAATCATTCGCGAGGGTGACCAACTATTTCTAACAGCACGCACTGTGGCAGTAAGACTCCCTTTAGGGTACCAATGAATATCCCCTACATCGAATTCAAACCCAAGGGCAGCCGAATACCGCGTTTTTGAAGTCCAGAAACAACTCCCATAACTGAATTCAAAGATCGGATTTATATGCAAGATAAAAGTTTTGCCTCGTGATTTAAATGGAAGGGCAATTTCATACAAGCTCTGTATTTCTAATCGTTTAGGCAGTCGCCAATCACTATAACCACCAAGCTTTTGATTGTTTAATTTCTCAATATATCCCTGCGCATCATACCAACTGATATTATTTCCGGTTTCTACATACGCATAACTTTCCTGCCACATTAAACCGGTCAGGGAATCAGATATTGTCTTATCTTCATTATCTAAAAAACGAGTTGCCATATTAAAACCAAAATTACATAAAAAACTCAATAAACGAAATACTAAATAGAAATACGATAATAATAACAAAAGGTTATGTGTTTTTAAATTATAACCAGCTATTTTTTTCGCTGCCTAGTTTTAGTCTTTTTCCCAAAATGTTCCACAGTAACAGTGGTATGAATACCACCACGGACATTAAAATCACCCACGATTTTCATTTTTTTTGGTTTACAAGCAGAAACCAGATCATCCAGGATAATATTTACCACTTTTTCGTGAAATCCACCTTCATTGCGGTAAGAGGTGAGGTAAATTTTCAATGATTTCAATTCAATACATAGTTTATCCGGAATATAACTAATATCAAGAATGCCAAAATCCGGTTGACCGGTTTTAGGACATAAACAAGTAAACTCCGGACACTCCATATCAATGTTGTAATCTCTCCCTGGAAACGGATTTGGGAAGGTTTCAATCTCTACAATCTCTTGATTTTTAGTATTTTTCATAATTTTTTAAAAAAATATGTTTTTTTGTTAATTCCAACCTTGCTTTTTAAATTTCGCGTTATATATATGTAAGCACTCTATAACTTAGAGTGCTAACAAAAAGAAAATATGAAAACCCTTTAAATATAACAATTTAATCGAATTCCAGAAGGAATTTTGCATTAATTATCAACTTTTATCAAGTTTAACATTTTTTTAAGGAGTCTTTATGAAAATCCGACCGTTACACGATCGAATTTTAGTTCAACCCATCTTGGAAAAAGAAGTCCGCAAAGGCGGTATCATCATTCCTGATTCAGCAAAAGAGAAACCCATTGAAGGCCGCGTCAAAGCTGTAGGAAAAGGGAAAATTGGAGATGATGGAAAACCCGTCAAACTGGAAGTGAAAGTAGGCGACAAAGTTCTTTACAGCAAGTATGGAGGAACAGAAATCAAACTTGACGGAGATGACTTCCTGCTCATGCGTGAAGACGATGTATTGGCAATAGTAGGTTAATTTATCCGATAAAAAGTATCTATAAAATATTTTACATCTCTAAAAGAGAAGGAGATTTAAGTTTATGGCTAAACAAATTGTATATGATGAAACTGCTAGACATAAAATCCTAGCAGGTGTCAACCAACTTGCTAACACCGTTAAAATTACCCTCGGACCAAAAGGCCGAAACGTGGTTATCGATAAAAAATTTGGCTCTCCCACCATTACCAAAGACGGTGTGACGGTTGCGAAAGAAATTGAACTGGAAGACCCTTTTGAAAATATGGGCGCACAAATGGTAAACGAAGTTGCCAGCAAAACCAGTGATAATGCAGGGGACGGCACCACCACGGCTACCGTTCTGGCACAAGCTATTTTTCGTGAAGGAATGAAGAATGTTACAGCTGGTGCGAATCCTATGGATATAAAACGCGGTATCGAAGCTGCCGTTAACACGATCATCCCTGAAATTCAAAAAATGGCAAAACCAACCAAAGATAAAAAGGAAATTGCGCAGGTTGGAACTATTTCTGCCAATCAGGACAAAGCCATCGGTCAGATCATTTCTGAAGCTATGGACAAAGTCGGTAAAGACGGCGTTATCACCGTAGAAGAAGCAAAAAGTATGGACACTTCTCTCGAAATCGTTGAAGGAATGCAGTTTGATCGCGGTTACCTTTCTCCTTATTTCGTAACCGATGCAGAGCGCATGGAAGCAGTTCTTGAAGATGCCTACATTCTGCTTCATGAAAAGAAAATCACCAGTATGAAAGATCTGCTACCTCTGCTTGAAAAAGTTGCAAAGGGTGGCAAACCACTGATCATCTTGGCAGAAGACATTGAAGGTGAAGCTCTCGCAACGCTAGTTGTTAATAAGCTTCGTGGCACATTAAATGTTTCTGCTGTAAAAGCACCCGGTTTTGGTGACCGTCGTAAGGATATGCTGAACGACATCGCCATCCTCACCGGCGGCAAAGTTATCACCGAAGATATTGGTGTTTCTCTCGACAGTGTTGAGCTTGCCGACCTTGGTCGTGCAAAACGCATCACCATCGACAAAGACAACACCGTAATTGTTGACGGCAAAGGAAAAGCCTCAGATATTCAGGCCCGGGTCAAACAGATCCGCAATCAAATAGAAGAAACTTCTTCTGATTACGATCGTGAAAAACTCCAAGAACGTCTTGCTAAACTGGTTGGTGGAGTTGCTATCATTAAAGTGGGAGCCGCAACTGAAACAGAAATGAAAGAAAAGAAAGCCCGTGTTGAAGACGCCCTGCATGCAACCCGTGCTGCCGTTGAAGAAGGAATCATCCCAGGAGGCGGCGTTGCATTTATTCGCGCTCTAGGTTCTCTAGATAAAATGAAGGGCGATCATGATTTTAAACTTGGCGTCCAAATCATTCGCCGATCTCTCGAGGAACCACTTCGCCAAATCGCTTCCAACGCAGGAGAAGAAGGTACCGTTATATGCGAGAAAGTCAAAACCCTGAAAGGCAATATGGGTTACGACGCTAAAAATGGTGAATACACGGACATGCTCAAAGCCGGCATCATAGATCCTGCAAAAGTAGCTCGCACTGCACTGCAAAATGCATCCAGTATTTCAGGGTTGCTGTTGACTACTGAAGCTATGGTTACCGATCTTCCAGAAGAGAAGGAAGAACATAATCACGGTCCTGCTGCAGGTGGTATGGGTGGTATGGGCGGCATGGGTGGTATGGGCGGCATGGGTGGTATGCCCGGCATGATGTAAACTACTCAGTTTAGTTAGATAACAAATAAACCCCGAGCCCGTTCTTTGAATGGGGTCGGGGTTTTTTTTGTAATACTTCCAATACAACTAGAAAACTTTTTAAGGTTTGCAATAAACCCTGAATGGCAATTATCTTTACCTCCTGGAGTATAAATAGGCTATGATTTATAACAAGACAAACAATGAGTTTTGTCGACAAAGAATCGGCAGTCATAGTTATCTATAATAGGCTACAAGCTCTTCTGATCCAATTTTTATCACAACATGACTCTTCCTGGCATCAATCAGCTTCTGGCGAAACCTGAGCAATATTTAAAAGGCAAAACCGTAGGCCTTATTGTCAACCACACAAGCCTTGCCAATGATAACCAACATTCGATTACGCATTTTAAATCCCACCCCTCTTTCATACTAAACGCTCTCTTCGCTCCCGAACATGGACTCTATGGGGTCGCGCAGGACATGATCGAAATAGAGAATGAAATCGACCCGATCTCCGAGCTGAATGTTTCTAGTCTCTATGGCACAACAGAAGAAACACTCGAACCCAATCCAGATGCGCTTATAGAAGTTGATAATCTGATCTTCGATATTCAGGATGTAGGAGCGCGTTACTACACCTTTATTTACACCATGGCAAAATGCATGGATATCTGCAAAAAATCTAACACGAGAATGATCATTTGCGACCGCCCGAATCCCATAAACGGCATTAGCCTAGAAGGCAATCTGGTTAAAGAAGACTTTCGATCGTTTGTAGGACAATATCCTTTGCCCAACCGGCATGGGATGACGGTAGGAGAACTCGCGTTATTTTTTAATCACGAAATTGGTATCGGTTGCGAGCTCAAAGTCGTGCCCATGACCAATTGGGAACGTGAACAATGGTACGATGAGACAGGACTGCCGTGGGTGCCCCCCTCCCCCAATATGCCAACACTTGATACTGCCGTGGTTTATCCTGGGATGTGCTTGATTGAAGGTACTCAACTTTCAGAAGGCCGCGGTACCACCCGACCCTTCGAAAATTTTGGCGCACCCTATATCGATCCTCATAAATTATTACAAAGAATTAAGAAAGATATAGATAAATTGCCAGGAGTAATTTTCAGACCACAGTTTTTCCAGCCCATGTTCCAAAAACATCGGGGTGAAGTGTGCGGCGGGCTACAAATCCATGTAACGGATAGGAGCCAGTTCAAACCGTTTTTGACGACCCTTGCCCTTCTTCGAGCCATTGCTGACCTGTATCCGAACGATTTAAAATGGCGCACTGAGCCTTACGAATTTGTCAGCGACCGATTAGCAATTGACCTTCTATACGGCAACACGCATTTAAGAGAAACCATATTCAATGACACGTTCTCTTTAGATGAAATAGAAAATGGTTGGCAAGAAGAACTAAATAGTTTCAAAGAATTACGTAACAATTACCTGATATATTAAAAAATATAAAAAGCTGACGTATGAACCTTGTAAACATTTCACATAAAATTATGATCGTATCAGCGATTGTGAGCACTCTCATTACCACCCTTGCCTTCTTTTGCTTTGTGATTAGCGGAGGTATAAGATGACCTTCAACGAAATGAAAGAAATTGTATGGAACCTTTTTGGTGCATTCGTTTATTTGAGCGTTGGAGGGGGAGCTGTGTTCCACACCATTCTGGGTTATTAAAAGAGCACCTAGAAAACCCACCAAAGATCTCACGTTTAAATAGTCTCGGGCCACTCACCCTTCGAAAAATTAAATTTTTCCTCAAAGCAACAAAATATGAGACAATAGGTTGAGTTGGAAATTTAATTTGAGCAGTTCTTCAAAACCTGCGGACCTATTCCCGCCATATTTTGTTGAAAAAAAAGGACTTTTTAAATATCCAACCATTTTTCCAAAAAATATTTAATTGTCTTGAAGTATTGACAAAACCTCTTTAGGCACCTATATTTCCACCTTTGCCCGATGTTATAAGCCCATGAGTTTAAAGGAAAAACTCCTTTCAAACATGAAGGAGGCCATGAAGGCTAAAGATTCTGTAAAACTTGGGACTGTCCGTAGTGTAATTTCTGCCGTAAAAAATCAGGAAATCGAACTTAAGAAAGAGCTAAACGAAGAAGAAATTCTTACTATAGTCAGTCGTGAAGTTAAAAAAAGAAAAGAAGCCTCGGTCCTTTATGAAAAAGGAAATCGTCCTGAATTGAAAGACAAAGAAATTCAGGAAATGAAAATTTTACAAACCTACTTACCGGAACAAGTCTCGGAAAAAGATTTGCGCCGCCGTATTCAGGAAGTAATTGCTGAAACAGGTGCGGAAGGGATGAAAGATTTTGGGAAAATAATGAAAACCCTGGTTCCTGAGTTTAAGGGAAAAGCTGACAATGGCTTGATCAAGGAACTGGCAAATGAATATTTGAACTAACCTTTTAATCCAGCATCTTTTCTGTTAAAGATGCCAAATCGATCACTTATATATTGAAATACTCGATCCCCGACAGCGTCATTGATGAAGTTAGAGACCACACCGATATTGTTGAGGTGGTTTCGCAGTTTGTCACTTTAAAAAAAGTCGGCAAAAATTTTAAAGGCCTCTGTCCTTTTCATTCAGAAAAAACACCTTCTTTCACTGTCAGCCCTGAAAAGCGCATTTACCATTGTTTCGGTTGTGGCGCAGGCGGAAACGTCTTCAAATTTGTAATAGAAACTCAAAATATTTCGTTCATAGATGCTGTCCGACAATTTGCCGATAGCGCGGGGATTTCAATTCCCCAACCCAATGCGGATAATCTGAATAATCCACTTTATAAAGAACGAGAAGCTCTGAAAAAGGCTAATGAGCTGGCAGCTAATTATTATCATTCTCTATTCCATGATTCCGAGGCCGGATTGGCGGCCCGAAACTATTTAAAGGGACGCTATTTTACGGGAGAAATTCTAGATAAATACAGCATCGGTTGGGCATCTCCCGGATGGAGAGGGCTGATCAGTCACTTCCATAAAATCGGCACCTTATCTAGAAAAACTGTATTGCAATCAGGGTTGGTCGTAGAAAAAGAAGATGGGTCCAATGTATACGATCGTTTTCGGGGTCGGGTGATTTTTCCCATCAAAGACTTGCATGGCAGCGTAATCGGATTTGGCGGGAGAGCTATTGCCGACGGAGATAACCCAAAGTATTTGAATTCCCCTGAAACTACTCTTTATCAAAAAAGCCAGACCCTGTTCGGTTTGGATATGGCTAAACAAGCCATTCGTAAAGAGGATCAGGCCATTTTAGTTGAAGGTTATTTCGACCAAATGAGAGCAACCCAGTTTGGAATTTTCAACACTGTCGCCACCTGTGGAACAGCACTGACTCCCAAGCAAGCAGGAATACTAAGGAATTACGCCAGTTCCGTGGTTCTGGTGTTCGATTCGGATAATGCCGGGCGATCTGCAGCAGAAAAAGGGTTCGAGGTTCTTCACGAAAAAGGGCTCCAAGTAAAAATCGTCTTTTTACCTGAAGGAAAAGACCCGGACTCCTATATCCATGAAAATGGCGTCGATAATTTTATGGAAAAAATTAAAACCGCGAAGCCCTATTTGGAATCTTATATCGATACCGTGGTGGCAGGGAAAGATGGTAGTTCGCCCTCCAAACGAGTGGAAATGGCTAATAAGGTATTGCCAATCGTTGGGAAAGTACATAACCTTGTGGAGAGGAATGGCTTGCTGGAATATTTTTCTTTTAAAGCAAAAATCGATGATGCATCATTTTTAACGGAGCTGAAAAAATCTTTCTTACGCAACCAACCTAGGATAGATATCCCGGAAACAGAAACGAACTCCACGTTAAATCTCGAAAGGCATTTAGTTCATCTAATTCTCTCCGGTAAAGAAACGGCCAAAAGGGTTTTCAAAGCAGTAAACCTGGAAGACTTTTCCAATCCGGCGCTAAAATCTATTGCAACTACCTGCTTGCAAATGATCGATAAAAATGAAGACGTGGAAATTGATAAACTCATCGACCAGACGGACGATCCGGAAATTCGGAGCCGGCTAACCCAGTTTGGACTCGAACCCTTAGAATTCGACTCCCCTGAAAAAACCGTTTCAGATTGTGTCACGAAGTTTAATAACGTTCATATCAAATCAAAAATTAAAATAGTCAAACAGCAACGTAATGAAGCTGAAAAAGCCGGCCAGGTAGAAAAGTCGCGCGAACTTCAAAACAAGCTTCGTGAAATGCAATTAGCATTAACCCATTAATATTATTATATTATTTAACGACCCCTTAGCATAAGAGGAGAAATTGCCCCGATGGCTACAATGGAAAAATTAACCCATGTTTCTGAAATCAATCAACTGGTTTCACAAGGCAAAGAAAAAGGTTACCTAACTTATGAGGAGGTCAATGATGTCCTACCTTCTGATGTTGTTACTCCAGAACAAATTGACGACCTCATGGCCCTTTTTAGTGAAAACGAGATCGCCATTGTGGACACCTCCTCAAAAGGAGAAAAAATTGTTGCCTCTAAGAACGACAAAAAAGGTGATACGGAAGAAGACGCGCAGGCTTCAAAGTCCGATTCTGTTTCCATCGATGATCCTGTCCGATTATACCTTCGTGAAATGGGAACCATTTCTCTTCTTACCCGAAAAGGCGAAGTGGCAATTGCCAAACGAATTGAAGCAGGACAAGATGAAGTTCTTTCGGCTGTGGCCAATTGTGGGGTTACTATTCGAGAGTTTGTATCTCTGGCTAATCAGGTCAAAACGGGGGAGGTCAAAATTTTCGATATCATTCAAGCAACGGAGCCTGAAGAAGGAAAAGAGGCTTCGGGAAAAAAGGAAATTAAAAACCTTCAGAAGCGGGTTAGAGCACTCAAAACTGAATGCCAAAAACTCGAAAAGTTTAATATTCGAATAGACAGTGGAAAATTGTCAGAAAAAATGCTCGCCAAAGTCACCGGGCAATTAGAAAAGCAACAAAAAATAGTGGAGAAAATGATTTCCAACCTTGGGCTTTCCAACGACGTGATGGATGAAACAATTGAAAAAATTTACGGAATAGCTGCAGAATATAGGGCAGCAGGCAAAAAAGAACGCGATATCGAAAGACAATTACGCATGTCTCTGAGTGGTGTAAAGAAGCTGGCAAAAAACTGGACCAAACAAAAAAGTGTAAAACTGCCTATCGGGAAAGTAGTCACACGTGTCCAGTACGATAATTTTATGAAACAAGTTCAAGGAGGTCGGCGTAAAATCAAAAAAATTGAAAAAGAAACGGTAACCAGCAAAGACAGTTTATTGGCAACCGTGCGCTCAATTGCTCGTGGAAGAGTAAAAGAAAAAACCGCAAAAAGGGAACTGGCAGAAGCCAATCTACGACTGGTAGTCAGCATTGCAAAAAAGTATACCAGCCGCGGTCTACAGTTTCTTGATCTCATCCAGGAAGGCAACATAGGGCTTATGAAAGCTGTGGATAAATTCGAGTACCAGCGAGGATATAAATTTTCGACATACGCCACATGGTGGATTCGACAAGCCATCACTCGAGCAATTGCCGATCAGGCAAGAACTATCCGTATCCCTGTGCATATGATCGAAACAATCAACAAGCTTATCAGAGTGTCCAGACATCTCGTTCAAGAGCTAGGAAGAGAGCCCACTCCCGATGAAATCGCTGTCAAAATGAGTCTCCCAGTTGACAAAGTTCGCAAGGTGTTAAAAATCGCCAAAGAACCGATATCATTGGAAACTCCCATTGGCGAAGAAGAAAACAGCCATCTTGGAGATTTCATAGAAGACAAAAAAGTCCTCTCGCCCATCGACTCAGTGGTCAAAAGGAACCTCAAGGAACAAACCCTGAATGTTCTGTCGACTCTTGCATCGAGAGAAGAACGCGTCTTACGCAAACGGTTTGGGATAGGAATGGACTCGGAACACACGCTCGAAGAGGTAGGACAAGATTTCGCAGTCACCCGCGAACGAATCCGTCAAATCGAGGCCAAGGCTCTGCGCAAACTGCGCCATCCAAGTCGTAGTAAAAAATTACGTAGTTTTATAGAAAGCTAATTGCGGTGCGGGCCTATAGCTCAGTTGGTAGAGCCCCCGGCTCATAACCGGTAGGTCACAGGTTCGAATCCTGTTGGGCCCACTCTTCGCCAGAGCGAAAAAGGTCAATAGCATTTTTGATTCTGGTTCGATCTTTTTTGTTGACCCTTCACCAATAAATTAAAAACCCTATGGCTCAGCTGTAAGCCCTATTTCACATTAGATTTATTATCTTCACCCTTTCGCTTACCTTCTCGCATAATATATGCCAATCCTAATTCGTTCCTCCGTAATTTTCCTTTAGAGAAACCGCAGTTTAATATTTTTAAGTTATAGAGATTCTGTTGAAATTCGAATAATATTTTGACAAACACAGTGGTGTAAATATATCTGTTATCCCTAATGGCGAAATTACACAAAAGCTCAGTAATACCCTCCCAGAACCTTAAATTAGCACCTACAAACTGAAGAATTTTAAAATAAATTTAAGGTGCCTTGACATCTACATTTCCCGATTATATTTATTAAACAGAGCATGAAAATATTCTCTCGGCCGAGAAACATGACAAACCAAATTTTAACTGTATTTTAATGGAGGACTACATCATGAGTCTCG
>CAZMBO010000004.1:54249-57448 GCA_964564655.1 uncultured Nitrospina sp.
GATTTGAACGAAGAAGATAGCGAAGAAATTCTGAAGTATAAAAACGATTGCCAGCGTCTAGTGGATTTACTGGCAAGTTAAAATTTTTCTAACGTAGAAAATTTACGTAATAGCCGTAATAAAACATCCAACCTGTAATCCCTGTACCTGCTATCATGCAAAGTATCCAACCCGTTCTACTATCTTTTTTAAAACTTCCCTTATCCTCGTACATCCATGCAGAATGAACAAGCATTCCCATAAAGTATGAAATCACGAAAAAAGACAGAACCAAAACAAGGATCATATATCCGGAAAAATCGGATGGCTGAGTACTCATAAGAAAAATCCTGACTGGGCGACCCCTAGATAAGCAAGGAGCCAGGCTATAGCAATAACCCCTCCAACCATCACTCCAATTGCGGTGACGACTTTAATAAATATTCCGAAAATTTCTTTACCCGTCTGTTTTTTTTTCCAGAAACTGATGACAAAAGTCAAAACCCCGATCAGAACGGTAGTACCAATATAATATCGTAGAGACATATTCAGAAACCAACAGAAAAATTATTAGTCATATTTACTTTCTAAACAAATTGAGTTCAAAAGTCATAGAACCTCTTCTACGCTTATAATTTAGTCGGGAATACCCACAGGAACCCCAGCAGTAATCACAACTTGGTCTCCTTTTTCAATAGGCGCTTTGTTTCCATTTGCAGGCTCCAAAGTTGAGGTAATTTTAGTTAATCGATTGATTAATTACTTCTTAATCCTTTTCTGGAAACAGCGAATAGTGCTTGGGGATTGCTTTAAAAGGCATCAGCAATAAATTTTTCAGGGATAACTCTTCACTGGTTCTAAATTGATCCACTCCAATAATTATTTTCGGTTGTTCTTTTTTAGCTTCTTGAATATAGGTGCCTAAAAATCGATCCCATATTGAAAGATTAAAACCAAAGTTGGAATTGGCCTCTATTTTTTCAACTGAGTGGTGAATCCGGTGCATATCCGGCGTGACTATAATAAATCGCAATAAACGATCCAGCTTATCAGGCAGGGTAATATTTGAATGTGAAAATTGTGCCATTCCATTTAATATTGCTTCAAATATCAAAACCGCAATTGGCGACGGACCTAAAGCATAAATCAGACCGATTTTAAACAACATAGACCCCAGAATTTCAATGGGATGAAACCGTAAACCAGATGAAACATCCAAATCAAGGTCCGAATGGTGGACCACATGAAACCTCCAAAAAAAAGGAATCATATGAACTACTACATGCTGGATATAAATCATTAAATCTAGAATTATTATAACAATAACGACTTCCAATCCGTTCCACCAATCTATATAGTTGAAAAGTCCCCAGCCCTTTTCTTCTGCAAACTGCGCGGCAGCAACCGCAGCAGCTCCGAACACCAGTCGAATCGCTAGAATATCTATGCCTGTAAGCGCTAAATTTATTTTTAACCGGGTTTTTTTTGAATCTACGGTAGGATGCCTTTGTATAACTGACTCCAACGCCAGCATAAGCAAGAATATTCCTAAAAAGACCGCAAACCGAATTTGTTGGATTTCCATAGTATCATCTTACTCTAACCACACACAGTTTGCATGAGATGATTCCTGATTCACTCTTGTCAGGGAATTAAGAGTTGCTGCCAGAAACTTACTCTTTTATTTGCATTCTTTTCTTTTTTCTGGCCATCCCAAAGAGCAAAAGCAACCAGTGCATTGGCAGACTCTAAGAACTGAATATCAAAAGGGCTCTCCGTTTTTAAATTCCTTAAGAAAACCACAGTCCACTTGCCATTTTTCCACCGACCCTTACCCACTACTTGCTGATCTTCTAAAGATTGTACAGTGAGGGTTCCAAACCCACTTGCATTCATTTCTTCAACTGACTTCTCGCTGAATGGGTTTACAGCAAATTTATTATGGAATTGGGGTTGTCCTTCGACTGTTTGAAAAGAATCTGCCTTCCAATGCCAAATATTTACCGGCTTTTGTCTTTCGCCCATCCCGTAATAAATCAAATCGAATTTAGACAGGGAGGAAAATTGTAACGCAACCGCATCCATATAAAAATTGGCCTCAGGTTTAGCCGTTTCAGGAGTTTCGTCCTCCCATTGCAGACGAAAAGCAATTTGCTCGAAATTATGAAGAGACTGTACTTTAACAACTGAAGGATGCTCTGATGCAGATTGTAACGCTCTAAGCTTAATGGATACACTCTCTACCCCCTTCCAGACAATGTCTTCGGGAGATATGCCTATCTTTTTAGATGTTGAATTAGAAACAATTTTCTGCGACATCTTCAAAAGGGAAATTTCTTCATTTTTCTGCTGTGACTGGAGAAAGTGCACCAAATGCCATAGATCCCCTGCAGGAACGTAGTCATATGCGCTCATGGGCGTGCCATCCAGACCCGTCACTAAAGTATGGTAAATCTCTTCAGAAGAATAACCAGCTTTATACAACCAAGGTTGTTTGAGATCATAAACAACAGAAGGATTACCCCAAGCATCAGTTAATTTATTTTCAAGTCGTCCTGATCGCTGTCCTTTTTCACCGTGGCAGCGTCCACATCTGAGCTCTTTATAAAGAATCCTACCTTTTTCTATGGAACGTTGTTCGTAGGGGGGCTCCAACCCAATAGGCATTATGAAATCCGGTGTTTCAATTTGGAATCTGCTGGAAAAATATTTTATATATTCCACTAGGCTGATCAATGTTTCTTCAGCCAGCACTTCTCCCCATGCAGGCATGGCAGTTCCGGGAACACCCTGTTTAATGGTTTGGTGTAAATCCTCATTTCGAGGAAGGGCATTGCTGGGAGTGGAACGAAATTTAAAAATACCTAAAGACAAGTCTCTTGGAAATGGACGTAAATAAGCAGAAGCCTTGCCATCTCCTTGGCCTTGCAGGCCATGACAATGCACACAAAATTGCATATAGGCTTTTTTACCTGCATTTATTCGAGCTATTTTTTCTTGAACAGCCCGACCCCTAGGCTCAGTCAATTCTATAAGCTTTTCAATGGTCTTGGACTCGTCGGCGTAAACAGGAGGAGGGGAATATTGAAATAAAACGAGTCCTGTTAACAACAAAGACCCGTAAAACTTTGCTATCGGTAGGGTCAAATATCCCACGGCTTTCTTCCAGAAAAATTATGGTTAATATCCTAAAAGTATAAATACTAATCTAATTTTGGGT
>CAZMBO010000004.1:57548-60422 GCA_964564655.1 uncultured Nitrospina sp.
ACCTTTAAAATGAATTCCAGTTGCAGATTCAGGCCCTCCTGATTAGTATGATCTGAGTTGTCTGTTTTACTTCCTAAAAAGTTTCTGGAAAGAGTTTAATGCAAAACAAAGGTTCTATCGGTTACTTCCAACTGTTGCAAAAAAATAAGCCATTCCGCAACCTTTGGTTCGGCCAAGTGGTATCCGAATTGGGGGACTGGCTAAACAGCATAGCAATTTATGCCTTGATACTAAGACTAAGTGATTCCGGCATGGCAATGGCAGGTGCCATGATGGCAAAACTCCTTCCAATTGTTCTGATCAGCCCGATTGCAGGAGTGGTGGTAGACCGGGTCAGCCGAAAAGCCGTTATGATCGTCAGTGATTTATTGCGGTTCATTGTTGTACTGGGGTTTCTTTTTGTGGAAGACCAGAGCACTCTATGGTTCATTTATGCCTTGGTTGTTATCGAGATTTCCTTGTCCGGATTTTTTGAGCCGGCAAGAAGTGCCATTATTCCTTCACTCGTTCCTAGAGAGCATCTGGTAACGGCAAACGCACTGAGTGGTTCGACTTGGTCAGTAATGCTGGCTTTTGGTGCAGCCCTCGGAGGAATAATAGTGAGTCTGTTTGGAATCCGCGTGGCTTTTATAATTGATGCCTGTACCTTTCTGATCTCTGCCTGGTTCATATCTAAAATTCCTTCTGTGGCAAGGCCAACCGAAGCACCAAAAAAGAAAAATGGTTTTCAAGAGTTGTTGGATGTACTGCGCTTTCTTTTAAGAGAACCCGTAGTTCTGGTTTTAAGCTTATTAAAATCTGGATTAGCCTTGACAGGCGGTATTATGACCCTCATTCCGTTGATGGCCAGCCAGATGCTTCCGGAGCTTGCAATGCTATCGTTGGGAGTCGGAATACTCTATTCCGCGCGTGGACTAGGGGCAATATTGGGACCATTATTAGTAAAAAGATTTTTTGGCGAAACCTCAAACGTTTTATATTGGTCGATTGCAACCGCTTTCTTCTTAAAGGCAATATCCTATTTATTTATAGCTAATTCAGAAAACTTATGGACATTATCTCTTAGCGTGGCAACAGCAACCTTATGTGGCTCTATCATCTGGGTATTTAGTTCAGCACTGATTCACTTATCCACGCCAGATCAATACCTGGGAAGGGTATTCAGTTTTGAGCTTGCCATCATGACATTAGTAATGGGTTTGAGTAATTGGGGGGTCGGCTTTGCAGTAGACGAGTTGGGTCTCACAACTACCGAAGTGGCGTTGTGGATGGCCTGTTTAGTAACTCTCCCCGGTTTACTCTGGGTAGGGTTTCTTACCTTTATCCGTAAACAACTACAGCAGGGTTATTTCGTGGGTTCAGCATCCCTCATTGACCCAAGTGGATTCAACCCCTTGCCTATGGTTCGGGAAGGTCAAATTGAAAGCAAGGTTCAACCGGGCGAGAAATAGTCCGCTACTGATTTACCAATCTCAAAGTGACTTATAATTCGTTGAGCATCTTCCTGAGTGTTAGCCCAACGATAGGCTTCAGCTACTCCTTCATTTTGCCCCAACGCATGTAATACCCCAACCGAAACAAACGATGTTGCAAGGTCAGTAGATTGTGAAAAGTTTAACACCATTTTAATCATCTGTTGCATTCCCGCATGATCCAGACTGTAGTACATATTTAACAGATTACGAATATTTTCTTCACCATAAGTATTCGTATAAGATGCTCCAATACCAGGTTCTTGATACAGTTGCAGAATTGCTTCTTCCATCGTTTATCCTAAATAAATTTCTATTTTAGGAAAGGGTTGAGCCTTCCTTTTTTACCCAAAACTTGTCAAACTCTTCTTGATAGGATAGCTTTGTAAAATCCTTCATACGATCCAAAAATACTAACCCCTGAAGGTGGTCAATCTCATGTTGCAACACCACCGCTTCAAAACCAGATACTGTTTTTTGGATCTGTTTTCCATATCGGTCATAAGCATTTAGTGTGATGGTCGTTGATCTGGGAACCCACCCGCGGAAGTCCACCAAACTCAGACAGCTTTCCCACCCATCTTTTGTCTCTTTGCTATAATCGGATAAAACAGGGTTGACTAGCACCGTTAGGGGAATAGATATCTCACCCGGATATCTTGCATTCTCAGTATATTCAAGCACTACAATTTGTACAGACCGGTTGACTTGAGGTGCGGCAAGGCCTACCCCGCCCTCATGGTACATGGTTTCGATCATATCATCGATAAATGCTTGCAAATCACTTGCAGGGTCTACCAACTCATTTAAGTCGATAGCCGTGGCTACCTGCCTTAAAACCGGGTTTCCCAATTTAGCAATTTTTAATAATGCCATTTTTGACCCTCATATTCCTGACCAAAATTTGTTCAAATCAAGAAAATTTTACATACCTTTTACATACAATTCTTATAACCTCAATGTTATCACACCTAAAAATAATAAAAGCATCAGATTTCTTTATTAAAACTGCCTAAATTAAAAAAACTATACCAAAATCTAGAAAACTATACCTTTTTTATTGACATTTTGTGGGCTGATTTTTATAATCCATCCAGTTCCAATAGCCCATTAATAGTAGTTAACACGGGGGGGTGTAACGGTGACAAAAGACGAATTGATAAACGCTGTTGTTAAAAGTTGTAGAAGTGACAACCTCACCAAGAGGTTGGCTGGAGATGTGGTGGATGCTGCTTTCGAACATATCTCGAAAGCGATTAAAAAAGAAAAACGATTTGCCTATCCTAGCTTTGGAACATTTACAGTAAGATCAAGAAAAGCAAGAAAAGGTAGAAATCCGCAAACTGGTGAAGAAATTAAAATTAAGGCAAGTAAAACTGTTGGGTTTAAACCCGCTCCTACA
>CAZMBO010000005.1:0-32012 GCA_964564655.1 uncultured Nitrospina sp.
GAGTTCTCTCCTGAGCAATTAGTTAATATTGCGAAAGAAAATAATGTAACTCTATTGTCCCTTACCGACCATGATACCTTTGACGGAATTCAGGAGTTTTTGCAGGCAGCGGAAGAAACGGATATAGAAGCGTTTCCAGGAATCGAGATCACAGTAAAGTTTCACGATTTTAATATTCACCTACTTGCCTATTTTAAAGATTATGAATCGATCCATTCGGAATTACTCCAACGAGTAAAACAAATGACCGAAACCCGGGAAAGACGTATGATGGAACTTATCCAGCGGATAGACGGAGTTATTCCTGAAAAATTTAGAGGACTGATCGAGTTTGAAAAAGTAAAAAGGGCTGCCGAGGGTGTTCTTGCAAGACCCCATTTGGCCCGTGAAATGGTTCGTTTGGGTATTGTTTCGAATACTCATCAGGCTTTTGACCGTTATCTGGTAAAATACAATGTACAACGAGAAAATCTAGATGCTGCCACTGCCATATCGCTGATCCGGGCAAGTAATGGTGTTCCCGTTATGGCGCATCCGGGGGAACGATCTTACTCCCTGATTTGCCCGGAAAAGGGGAGGAAAAAAGAGAATGCCCCTGTCCTTCTAAAAGAGTTAAAAGATATGGGGTTGCTCGGGCTTGAGTGTCATTACCCTTACCAAGAACGTATGGGAACAGTGCAATACTTCATCGAATTAGCAAGCAAATTCGATTTGATCGTAACTGGCAGTCGAGACTTTCATGGGTTTTACAACCATCAGCAAGTCAATATATTCGGCACCACCAATATGGAACCAGTTTTCCTCGAGCAATTCCAGTCTGTCTGGAATAATTGACTACTCATTAAATTTTAAATAAAAAATTATCAGGCGTAGCCTGCTAAAACAATTTTTCCTGTTGGCTCTGGTTAGGGGGAGATTTTTTAAAGTGTTCGTATGCCAATGGAGTAGCAATACGACCTCGTGGAGTGCGCTGGATGAACCCGCTTTGGATCAAATAGGGTTCCAAAACATCTTCGATGGTACCCTTCTCTTCACTTATGGAGGCAGCAAGACTCTCGATTCCGACTGGCCCGCCTGCATATTTTTCGATCATAGTCAGTAATAGTTTATGGTCCATTTTATCCAGACCTTTTTCATCTACTTCCATCATTTTTAAAGCTTTACTAGCGACCTTGCGGTTGATTATTCCGTCGGCCTTGACTTGGGCATAGTCGCGTACCCGTCGTAACAATCGGTTGGCTATTCGTGGTGTTCCGCGTGAACGGCGTGCTATTTCATTAGCTCCGTCTGGGACAATAGATATTTCCAAGATAAATGCGGAACGGGTGAGAATAGTTTCTAGTTCCTTTTCACTGTAATAATCCAGCCGATGCACCACTCCAAAGCGTTCACGCAAGGGAGAAGTGAGAAGGCCAGCTCGCGTTGTTGCCCCCACCAATGTGAAGGGTGGCAGATCGAGTTTGATAGAGCGCGCACTGGGACCCTGGCCTATCATAATATCTAGCTTATAATCTTCCATTGCCGAGTAGAGAGTTTCCTCAATGGCATTGGAGAGTCGATGTATTTCATCGATGAATAAAACATCGCCATGTTTTAAATTTGTAAGTAAGGCGGCGAGGTCACCAGACTTTTCGATCACAGGACCCGAGGTGCTTTTTATTTTTGCCTTCATTTCTTCAGCAATAATATTTGCAAGGGTTGTTTTGCCAAGTCCAGGGGGTCCATAAAAAAGAACATGATCTAAAGATTCATTTCGCATTTTTGCGGCAGAGATGAAAATTTCAAGATTTTCTTTAACTTTTTTCTGGCCTATATATTCGGTGAGTTTATCGGGTCTTAGCTTGTTGTCGTATTGGATCTCTTCTTCATCCAATTCCGAATCTATTAGTCTGTCTTCTTCCATATGACTTTAAGTTTCAAAGATTATTTAAACTTTCCTTGATTAGGTCTTCCAGCGAACTATCTTTTCCCATCTTATTATAAGCCGATTTCAATGATTTTTCCGCCTGAGGTTTTTTATAACCTAGGTTGACCAGAGCAGATAACGCATCTTCGTAAGACCCTCCTGGCGATTCTGTATCTGGTTGATGTTCCATTCCGAATGTCAGATCTGATAACTTGTCTTTCATTTCCAGCGTTAATCGCTCCGCTGTTTTCTTGCCGACCCCAGGAATGGCGCTTAAACGGGCCGCATCGTTACTCATTACTGCAGTCAAAAGATTCGCGGGGGACATGCCGGAAAGGATACCGAGTGCCAATTTTGGGCCTACTTTGTTTATGGTAATCAACTTTTCGAAAATGGCTTGTTCTTCTTCTGTTAAAAATCCAAAAAGTTTTAACTCGTCTTCTCGAACTCGAGTGTGAATGCGAAAAGTTACTGATTCTCCTATTTTGGGCAGAACGTAATAAGTCGAAAGTGGAGAGAAGACTTTATAGCCGATACCATTTACATCCACAATGGAATGATCAGGAGACTTATAAATCAGTTTGCCTTTAAGATGTGCAATCATCACTGTTTTATTTTTTGTTGCAGTCCATCGTTATGGATATGACATATGGCAGCGGCCAGGGCATCAGAAGCATCGAACGGATTGGGTTTTTCTTTGAGTCGTAATAGGGTGGTCACCATGTCTTGGACCTGATTTTTATCCGCGCGCCCATAGCCAACCACGCACTGTTTGATTTCTAGAGGGCTATATTCTGCAATCTGCAGTCCGCTATTCGCAGCGGCAAGAATTGCAACGCCTCGAGTTTGCCCCAATTTTATGACTGTTTTCACATTAGTGGCATAGAAAAGGTCTTCTACAACAACCACATCGGGGGCGAATTTCTCCATGGCAATAACCAACTCATCATAAATGTGTTTGAGCCGTTTTGGAAATGCGTCTTTAGGAGAACTGTGCACACTATTCCAATGTACTGCATGTAAATTACCCTTCACTTCTTCCACGATGCCGAAACCGGTGCAGATGCTTCCTGGATCAATTCCCATTACACGCATTTTTTGTAGCCTTGAGGTTGGCCGGTCTGCAAATGCAAATCGGATAGGGTTTCAGTTACCTTCGAGGATAGCGTTCATGACATCATCCGAGATGTCGAAGTTCGAGTAAGCTTTTTGAATGTCATCGTGATCGTCGAGAATATCCATTAGTTTGAGAAGAGCTTTGCCCTTATTTTCATCAACCGCAACCGTATTTGAGGGAATGCGTGTGATTTCTGCAATTTCAAGAGTGATACCTGCATCATCCAAGGCTTTTCTAACGCTTTCAAAGTTCTCCGCGACTGTTGTGATTTCATAATGGTTGTCCACGGTTTTAATATCATCGGCACCTGCGTCGATAGCCAGCTCCATGAGTTCGTCTTCTTCTTTGGATTCGGTTTTAACTGTGATCAACCCTTTTTGCTCGAAGATCCAACTGACACATCCGTTTTCGCCGAGATTGCCTCCGGCTTTACCCAGAGCGGCACGGATTTCACTCACGGTACGGTTTTTATTATCGGTCATTGCTTCAAGGAATATTGCAGCTCCACCAGGACCATAACCTTCATAATTAACTTCTTCATAATGCACTCCCTCTAACTCACCGGTGCCTTTTTTTATAGCCCGAGTGATGTTATCTCCCGGCATGTTCTGTCCTTTTGCAGCAAGGATCGCCGTGCGCAGACGAGGGTTACCATCAGGATCGCCGCCACCAATACGTGCGGCAACAGTAATTTCTTTAATAATTTTGGTGAAAATTTTTCCACGCTTAGCGTCCAACGCGCCTTTTTTATGTTTTATACTTGACCACTTGGAATGACCTGACATGTTCTGTAAGATCCTTATTTACGTTTAAGTTGCTAACCAACGCCTAATTTAACATACTAAGACGATGAAAAAAATTGAAATTAAAATTTCAGGAAAACCCATTTCAGCGCAAGCGGGTGAAACAATTGTTCATGCACTTTGGGCCGCGGGAATGGCAGAATCGGTTCAGACGGGTTGTGCGGGAGGTGTGTGTGGAGCGTGTACTGTTACCCTTCGCTATGCCGACGGAAGACCGGGAGGAACAGAACTCGCTTGCATGAAGCCCGTAGAAGAGGGTATGGAGATATTTCCATGTCCGGTGGAACCAGATAAGGCTGTCGAACCAATTGCCAATGTAGACTCTTTAACTTTGCAATCGGTTTTCCCTACTGTCAACCGATGTACGAAATGCGGCAGTTGCACGACTGCTTGCCCGATGTCTATTCCTGTGATGGATTCGGTAATGCGTATGCAGGAGGGGAGTTTCGATAAGGTTGCAGAAGATTTTACCACCTGTATTCATTGCGGACTTTGCCGGTTTGTATGTGAAGATAAAGTCAAACCACACAGTATGGGACTTTGGATTCGTCGATCTTTAGGAAAGAGCCAGATTGAGCTAAAAATAGACGTTGAAAATTCTGATTGTGTTGAAAAAGAGTGGCAGTATTTATTGGTTGAAGACAAACAGGAAAGAATGCAAAGAGCAAAAATTTTTCGTGAAAGTGGGGGGCTCCCAGAATGATGGAGTGGGCAAAAGAATCTCTTGGAAAAGTGGAACGGTCTCGTCCAGCCCGTTTTCAAAAACCTGCTCCCTTTCCAAATGACAATGAATCAGAAAGCATTTTGAAAAATTTTCACCCCGATTACTCGGGGAAAGAACGAACGTTAGTAATTGGCCCAAATGCAGGTGATAAAAAATTTCCTTTGGAACTTGCAGATTTATTAGAAGCGGATAGTCCGTTGCCTGTTTCGTATTCAACAAAACCCGATATAGAAACCGATGTATTGATTTTGGGCGGCGGTGGCGCAGGTGCCTCAGCAGCACTGGCACTGGAAGGTTCGGGGCTAAAAACTCATTTGGCCACGAAATTGCGCCTGGGCGATTCTAATACCATAATGGCAGAGGGAGGTATCCAGGCCGCATTGGCTGAAAACGATTCCCCTAGAAAACATTTTGCCGATGCTCTTATTGGAGGGCATGGGGAGAACGAAACCGAACTTTTACGCATTCTCTGCGAAAGTGGACCTGAGAGCATTCAGTGGCTCAGTCAACATGGTTGTTTGTTTGACAGAAATTCAGATGGCACTTTTCTTTTAAGGAGAGGAGGTGGAACTTCCGTTCCACGTGTGTTGGCCTGCCGCGATTATACGGGATTGGAAATCATGCGTGTGTTGAAAGACGCAGTGAGATTGAGTTCTGTAAATACTCTGGAAGGCCATGCCGCTGTTGAACTTTTGGATGATGGAAACTCAACGGTGACCGGTGCCGTTTTGTATGATCGAAAGAAGGAATCTTTTGTCAACGTTTCAGCACGGGCCGTGATTCTTGCTACAGGTGGTAGTGGACAGTTGCGTTTGCAGGGTTTCCCGACCAGCAATCATGTTGGAGCCACCGGTGACGGATTAGTGCTTGCTTATCGACAGGGTTGCCGTCTACTATTTTTAGATAGCTATCAGTACCATCCCTCGGGAGCCTGTTATCCGGAGGCCTTGGCGGGGCAATTGGTGACAGAAGCGATTCGATCTATTGGGGCGCAAGTGGTGAATGCCGAAGGGGTTCATTTCATAAACGAGATGGCCTATCGCGATGTTTTAGCAGGGGCAATTATTAAAGAAACCCGTGAAGGCCGTGGAGTAACAACACCAAATGGGAAAAAAGGGATTTGGTTGGACACCCCTATGATTGACTTAAAGAATGGAGAAGGAACTTTGGCGAAACATTTTCCCGGCCTGATTCATCGTTTTGAGCGTTATCAAATTAATCCATCACAAACACCTATTTTGATTTACCCAACCCTACATTACCAGAATGGCGGGATTTCTGTGGATGCTAATGGTAAAACAGAAGTAAACGGATTATGGGCTTGCGGGGAGGTGACAGGTGGGTTGCACGGAAGAAATCGTCTTATGGGGAATTCGCTAATGGATATTCTGGTATTTGGTCGCAGAGCAGGAGAATCGGTAAAGGATGATCTGCCAGAAAGAGGTCCCTTAACAATGACTAGCTTGAACCAGTTTAGAAAAACTCAATCGAATAAGCAGTGCTCTCCTATCTTTTTTCCTGCTGCATCTAAAATGACACTGGAGTTTGGTAAGGCCGAAATAGAACCTGAAAAATTAGACTCATCCACTTCTAATGAACCTAGCGAATTTGAACCTCCGGATCCTTTCGCACGATAAAAGAATTATTCAATATGGTCGAAAGTTATATTGCTGCATACGGGATAAAAATTTTTGCATCACTCATAGTTTTTATAGCATTGATCATGATGTTCATCCGACAAGGTAATGATCGGGTAAATGCTGACCCGCAAGCAATAAAGAATATCTTGAATCAATTGGATTCGGATTATAAGGTGGTAGCAAATGTAATGGTGCCAGGGGACCGAGGTGTGTTCGATTTAGGAAATGTTGTGGTTTCTCCTTACGGAGTTTTTGTGATTACCGTTAAACAGACCGTTGGTAAAATATTTGGCGGAAAAGGAGATCGGGAATGGGAAGTGAAGTCTGGAGGGAGTCGGGATTTTATTGCTAATCCACTTTGGGAAAATCGCAAACACGTGAACGCATTGGAAAAACTAATTGGACCTGCTCCATTTATTTCAATAGTCGTTTTTCCAAGGGGTAATTTGAAAGGCGAGTTTGGTAGAAACGTAATTCGATTAGGCGAACTTGAAAATTTCATTACTCAAAATAAAACATTCCACATGTCGATGGACAAAAGGGATGAAATATTAAAAGCTTTACAAAAAAGCCAGTCCAAGGTTAGGGCCCGATCGGATTACCGATAAAGTAATTGGGTAAAGGTGATATTTTCAAGGTTTTCTTCCATTCCATTGAATAAATGCATTACAATATCTCTCTTTCAGATAGCTGAAATTTTTTTAGGGGGGAGAAGTAAAAAGATGAAACATTTTGTTTTGATTTGTGCTTTGCTGGTGGTTTTTTTGTTAGATGGCATAGCTATGGCAGTGCCTAAAAAATTTTTATTCCCAGGGCCTGAATACAAACCTCCCTGTGATACTTCTAAAACAACGATTTGTACCATAGAAATCTGGCTTGCAAACAAACATAAAAAGCAAAAAAGAGAGATAAAGAAATTTTTGAAATCTAAATCTCTTAAGGTTTTAGGGCACACGGTCCAATATTGGCGTCCAAAAGGTGGGCATCCGCCTACAAATATTGCAATAGGCAGTGCAGTCAGCGCAGAAGATGCGCGCTTTGTTATTGATTTTGCTCTCAAATATAATGATCAGATTGATCTTCTGGTGCTTCGACCGCTCAATCCGCCGAATTATGTTGCTATTGCCACATCAGCTTGGGATGAACTGTCACAGATTCCCATTACTCAGGACGATTTAACACGGTTGCGAGATCCTAAATTGACAACGGAAGAGTTCCATTCTCTCTATTATGAACTCACAAACGAGGCAAATGTTCAAAACAAGTTTTACTAGGAGGATCGCAATTTTCTTTATTCATTTCATTTCCACAACCGATCTTTAATGTTTGAAAGTTAAAGAGTGGGACAGTTGTTTTAATAAATTTCTGATTCCTTCTCTTTACGCTCGGAAGTTTGACAAATGAAGCGGGATTTGATAGAAGCTAAACCTTTGAATTAAAAAAGGGGAAGCTTTTTATGGTTTTCCGTTTTCAAGAAAAGTAAGAAGGATAAACATGCTAAATAGAGGTAATCATTATGCTTGAACTAGCTTTTGCAATGGCTCCTCCTCCTGAAGGAGCCGATCCCGGGGGTGGCAGTTTGTTGGCTTTGTTACCGCCGATGATTATGATGTTTTTGATCTTCTATTTTATTTTGATTCGTCCCCAACAAAAAAAACAGCAGGAGGCCAGAAAAATGTTGGATGATTTGAATGAGGGCGATAATGTGGTCACACTGAGCGGTATTCATGGAACTATTAAGAAATTAAAAGATGATACGGTGATGTTGCAGATTGCTGATAATGTTCGGATAAAGATCAATCGATCCTCTATAGGTAATAAAAAACAATAGAAGAAAGAATAAATGTACAAAAATCTTAAATGGCGAATTCTTTCAATCCTCATTGTTATTTTTGGGGCAGTTGCTTTGGCTTATCCGCTCAAGGAAAAAATTTCTTTGGGATTGGATTTGCAGGGAGGGATGCATCTGGTTCTCGAAGTTAAAGTTGAAAAGGCTGTCGAGGCCAGCTTGGAGCGTTTTGCCGATGATATCAAGCGTGATATTGGTGAAGAGGATTTAGAACTTGATCGCATCAAAGCCATTTTTAAGAATCTACAGATCAATATCCGTATGGTAGATGCGTTGGATCTTCCACCTGTTAAAAAGATAATGGAAGGTTATGTCTTTTTTAAAATGGTCAGCGAAGATTCGGATGGCTTAGGCTTGGTTTATGAATTGGGTCAAGATCAAGTAAAACAGATCCAACAAAATGCAGTGAGTCAGGGACTAGAAACGATTCGCAATAGGGTAGACCAGTTTGGCGTATCGGAACCAACCATTCAGGTTCAAGGAGAACGACGTATTCTAGTACAGTTACCTGGAGTGAAAGACCCTGAACGTGCCATCAATCTTATCGGGAAAACTGCACGACTAGAATTTAAGTTGGTAGATGAAGAAAACAGCTTGCAAGAGGCCTTGTCTGGAAGCGCTCCAGAAGGGTCAGAGATTTTATACAAGCGACAAGAGGATAAGGAAACGGGAGAAGTTACTAAAGAACCTTATCTCTTGAAGCAGCGAACTGTTTTGACAGGAGAAACTTTGACAGGTGCACAAGTCAGGTTTGATGGAGATTTCAACGAACCCTATGTTGCGTTAAATTTTAACAGTGTCGGTGCAATGATTTTTCATGAGGTTACTAGAGAAAACATTAGAAAACGTTTGGCCATTGTTCTTGATGACAATGTTTATTCAGCACCTGTAATACAGGATGCAATTCCAGGAGGTCGGGCCCAGATAACTGGACAGTTTACCTCGGAAGATGCACGTGACTTGGCAATCGTATTGCGTGCAGGTGCGTTGCCTGCCCCCGTTGTAATTTTGGAAAACAGGACCGTCGGTCCCTCTCTGGGGCAGGACTCTATTAACAAGGGAATTAACTCGATCATTTTTGGCGGTGCTTTGGTCGTTATTTTTATTCTTTTTTATTACAAACTCTCAGGCGCTATAGCAGTCACAGCATTGTCTTTAAATATTGTTATTCTTACGGGAGCACTGGCTTATTTTGGTGCGGCATTAACCTTGCCGGGAATTGCCGGAATTATCCTTACGGTGGGTATGGCGATCGATGCCAACGTTTTAGTTTTTGAGAGAATTCGTGAGGAAATAAAACTCGGAAAAACGGTGAGAGCTGCAATTGAAGCAGGTTTTTCTAAAGCGTTTCGTACTATTGTGGATGCAAATATCACTACCTTTATTGCTGCGGTGGTATTGTTTCAGTTTGGAACAGGGCCAATTAAAGGATTCGCAATTACTCTTTGTATTGGTATAGCAGCGAGTATGTTTACGGCTGTATTTGTAAGTCGTACTTTTTTTGATTGCACAATGAGTCAGAAAAAACTTGATCAATTGAGTATCTAATTATGCAATTATTTAAAGATGAAACACGATTTGATTTTATGGGAAAGATCAAGGCAGCAATGATCATTTCCGGGGTTGTGATTCTGATCGGTTTAGGTTCTATAGTTATTTCTGGTGGACTCAAGTACGGAATCGATTTTGCCGGAGGAACTCTAGTTCAATTACAGTTCAAAAGTCCGCCTGAAATAGAAGTGATTCGTGATGGTCTTAAAACCATTGGGTTAGGTGAAAGCACCATACAGGAATTTGGTTCGAAAAAAGATATCCTAATAAGAGTAGAACGGTCTGAGGAAAAGTTGGAAGCTGTAGGTGCAATGGTTAAGCGGAGCCTTTCTGGAAAGTTTCACTCCGATGATATTACTGTGGAAAGAGTAGAAATGGTAGGACCTAAAGTGGGTCGCGATTTGCGCGAAAAAGCGCTGCTTTCTATTTTATATGCCATCATTGGAATCGTGATTTATATATCATGGCGGTTCGAATTTCAGTATGCAATCGCTGCGATCATTGCACTGATACATGATGTGCTAGTTACCATGGGTGCGTTTTCGGTCTTAGATAAAGAATTTACGCTGGTGATTGTTGCGGCATTTCTAACTATCATAGGTTACTCCCTCAATGACACCATTGTTGTTTTTGATCGTATAAGGGAAAATCTACGACGTAAAGGGAAACGCTCCCTATCGGAAATAATAAATTCCAGTATCAATCAAACATTGAGTCGAACCTTGTTAACATCGGGAACAACTTTGTTGGTAGTACTGGCTTTATTCTTTTTTGGTGGTGAAATAATTCATGATTTTTCTTTTGCTCTTCTGGTAGGGGTTTTTGTTGGAACGTATTCTTCTATTTTTATAGCAAGTGTATTTTTGGTTTATTGGGCTTCCCGGCATACTGCTCACCGCTAGTGGCCTCTAGTGCCCCACGCCTCGTTGGGAAAAGAAAAATCCATGTTCAGGCTACAAAAACCCATTGAAAAATATTACTAAGTTTGAAAAGTAAAAACGGAATGATTTGCATTTCAATTGATGCCCATGCTACATTTTTTTAAGCCCCTATTCGAGATGGAGAATTATGACCGTGTCACCTAAGTTGCAACTTCAACAATTGGTCGATTTGCAAAAAATTGACGACCAAATTTTTGAGCATAAAAAGACTCTCGCAGATATTCCTATCCAGCTTGACTCTGCCCGCGCAGAACTAGAAGAAAAGAAAAATATTTTAAAAGTTGTGACCGAAGAAATTGAAAACCTACAAAAGCAGCGGAAAGACTTGGAGTTAGAAGTGCAGGGAGAAAACGATCATATGGCTAAGGCAAAGACTAAACTTCCTTCGGTCAAAACGAATAAAGAGTACACTGCCATCCTTGTTGAAGTCGACGCGATCAAAGAAAAAGTGTCGAAAATTGAAGATATGGAACTTGAAATTATGGAAGCTCTAGAAGTAAAAGCTAAAGAGATTCCTGATGTTGAAAAAAAATGTAAGGAAGAGGACGCATATTTTAATGAGTATCGGCTCAAAAAAGAAACTGAAGAGAAAAGGTTTAAGCAAGAACTCGAAGAACTAGTGGGAAAAAGAAAGAACATATCGGCCCAACTGGAGACAGTAATCCTAAAACGATATGAAAAAATTTTAAACTCCCGAGAAGGAAGAGCGGTAGTTGGCCTTCGCGAAAATATTTGTCAGGGATGTTTCCAGCAGGTTTTACCGCAGATGGTCATTGAAGTAAAAGTTGCGGAAAAAATACATCAATGCGAAGGTTGTTTACGTTTTTTATTCTGGGAGGAAGCTTCCGAAACTACAGTGCCGAAGTAAACCGGGTGATCGCTGTTTTGGCCTTTGGGCCAAGAGAGAGGAAAGTCCGGGCTCCACAGGGCAGGATACTCCGTAACGCGGAGTGAGGGCGACCTTAAGGAAAGTGCCACAGAAAATACACAGCCTACCCGATTTTAATGGTCGGCGGCAATGGTGAAAAGGCGAGGTAAGAGCTCACCAGTACTGCTGGTGACAGCGGTAGCTTGGTAAACCCTATCCGGAGCAAGATCAAATAGGAAAGTGCTTGAGGGCTGCCCGTCCGATACTTTCGGGTTGATTGCTTGAGCCTGCTGGCAACAGCAGGCCTAGATTGATGATCACCGCTTCATTTTATATGTGAAGAACAAAACCCGGCTTATGGTTTGCTTCGGCTCCTCCACTAACACAGTTTAAACAATAGTTTTAGGGATCATTAAAGTGGGGTTTTAGGCTAGCCTTTTCTAAGTATTTTTCGAAAATTCCCCAAAAAAACGCCAAAATGTTTTATGTTGTTTCCTTTCTTGATCCAGCAAGGATCAAAAATTTCCAAAAATATCTAAATATCAACAGTTAAGAAGCCGTTAACCCTATTATGTCATTTATTATTAAATTTCTAGAAAGTCTACGCAATTTGGAGGTCGTGGCATTTTTTCTGGTTTTTTTTATGATGATGGGAGGGTGGGCTCATGCAGACGAGCTTACAGAGTCTGAGTTTTTTGAGAATAGTTTTGAAGAAAAAAAAGATCATTTCTACTCAAATATTAATGAGTTGAAACCTGTGGATAGTCGACCTCATACATCATCTCCGAGAAAACAAGAAAAGCTGAGAGATTCACAAAACAAAATGGAGTTGGACCGTGATTACTTTAAAGGAATATTTTCAGACATAGCCTATACTGCAACTTCTCCCTTAAAATGGGATCGTTCGGACTGGATAACGGCAGGCTGGATTGCGGGTGGGACAGGCATGTTTATAGCTCTGGATGAAGAAATAAATAGTACTTTTAAAAACAATCGAAGTATTTATACAGAGAAATTGATGGATATATTTGAACCATTTGGGAATGGTGCTTTTACAGTTCCCGCTTTGGCTACGGTTTATTTTTTAAGCCATTTTCATGAAAATGAAAAAGCCAAACGAACTGCTTTAATTGCAACTGAAAGTTTTCTCATTACGGGTTTATATACAACGGTGCTTAAAGCTTCGTTTGGACGCCATCGGCCACGAACAGGAAGTTCCTCAACCAGTTTTGATGGGTTCAGTACAAACCGTAACTATAATTCTTTTCCATCAGGACATACTTCCACTGCGTTTGCCATCGCTACAGTTGTTGCAAATCAATATGAAAAAACTCCTTATATAAAACCCATATCATATGGAATTGCCACTCTGACAGGATTGTCCAGGATCAATTATGAAGCGCATTGGGCTTCTGATGTTTTTTTTGGTGCAGCTTTGGGTTATTTTACATCAAAAACCCTCCTTCGATTGCACAATAATAAAAAAGGTCAACACTTTACAATCTACCCAAGGGCCGATAGCCGCGGTGGTGGCATTGTGCTATCTAAAAAATTCTAAAGTTTGATTACTGCTTTTCTGCCCAAAGTGAAAGTTTCTCGCGGAAGATTTTTGCATTATGCCGTACATCGACCGGGAATTTTGGGTAAAAAAGTATTTTTTTTATGGACCGTGTGATAGCGGTTCTTGCTCCACATTCCAGTAGCTCTTCTTTGAACTTATTTAGAACCACGGGCGATTTTAACCTACTGGGGTTTGTTGGCTCGATAACTATTACCGGCTCCTGTTTGGTTCGCAAGCCTATCCCTACCAAGGCGGAACGTTTGACATCAGGATGTTGATTGAAAATAGCTTCACAGGGGATGGTATAAAGGGTTTTGACTCCGGTGATCACTCGCTGATTTTTTCTCCCATAAAACCAAAGCCTATTTTTTTCATCGAGTCTCCCCACATCACCCATTCGATGCCAGAAAAAATTACCGTCTTCAATCTTGGCAAGTTTTGTCAGATCTTCTCGATTATAGTAGGTTCGGGTTGCCCATGGAGCCTTGATGACAATTTCGCCTACTGTGTTTGGGGCAAGTTGGATGGCCTCTTCCCATTTCAAGATCGGGTGGTCTGAAATCGCTATTATTCTAATTTCAACTCTTGGTATCGCACGCCCCACACAAATTCCTTCGCCTTTATTAGAGAAATGCCAGGTTTGCTCCAAAATTTCTTGTCGATCTATTAAGGATACTGGTAAGGCTTCTGTGGCTCCATACGGAGTATGAATTTTACAATCCTCCGTTACAATGTTTTCGAATCGCTGAAGTAGTTTGCCAGAAACAGGGGCTCCGGCCATAATGATGCGTTTTAAAGTGGGAAGTTGAATGTTTTTATTTCGACAAAATTGACTAACCGTATCCCATAAAGCAGGCGAACCAAAACTGCTGGAAATTTTAAAATCATTTATTGGACCAATAATGTTTTCCGGTTTCACCTTTGCGGGTTGAGTGGCATCCATTTCAGGAATTATGCTTGTAACCCCCAATCCGCTACTGAATAAGCCAAAAAGAGGGAATGTGGGGAGGTCGATTTCATCATCCTGGATATCAAATTGCTCTTGAAGAACCCTTACCTGATGGTTGAATATGCCATGAGTATATAAAACACCTTTTGCGGGACCTGTGCTACCACTAGTGAACAGGATTGCTGCGGCATCATCCTCTCCCATTGGGGCTATTTTAAAACCCGTTTGCCTTGAATCTTGTAACTGCCTCAGAGTGGTTCCGCCCCAGAACCATCTTTTGCCAACGGTTACATTATGTTCTATGGATTTAAAAGTGGCTGGTAGAAGTTTTCTAATTGCATGCGCAAGTGAAATAGCAATCATTCCCTGTGGTTGTATTTGTTTTATACATTTCAGAACATTTATTCTCCCTAGACCAGGATCGATTAGGACCGAAACCAGACCAGCCTTGAACATGGCAAAAGCCAATATTACAAAATCTATTCCATAGGGAACCATTAATAAAACCCGATTTCCGGGTTTCATCCCAGACTGAATAAGGCCCGAAGCCAGAAGATTGCTTTCATTCTCGAGCTCTTTAAACGTTTTTTGCTTTCCACTGGATATTTCTACAATAGCAGGAGAATCAGGTTTTTCATCAGCCCACCGCCCCAGTCGACTGGCAATATTGCAAGTTTCTATATTAGTCAAGGTATTTTATAAGGGCATCTTTTACCAGAGGTAAGGTCACCTTTTTTTTCTGAGCAAAAGATTCTTTATTTATGGTCGAAATCGCATTTTGTATAGATATAAAGTCTCGAGGGATTCGTGTTAATAGATAATTAATAATATTTTTTGGCAATGTTAGACTAATATCACTGGCTAGCTTCTGTATAATTTTAGAAGTTGTCTCATCATCTATGGATTTTATTTCTGCCAGCATTCCCCATTGAAACCTAGATGTCAGATAACTTGCCGCATTCTTAATTTTTTCCGGAGACAAACTACTTGTAAAGGCAACCTTGCCTCCATTGTCAATAATGGTGTTGTAGATGTGATAAAGCTTTTCTTGAGCAGCATTAGATGAAGCCGTCTCCTCAACGTCATCTAATAGAAAATAATCTACATCTATTAATTGCGTTTGTTGCTCCTGTAAGGATTTTCCTTCACCTATTTTTTTGGAAAAATCTTCACCTTTAATATATATGGCACGGGCACCTCTTTCTGCTACAAGGTTCCCGATAGAAAGCAGTAAATGGGTTTTGCCCAGATTTTCTTGGCCAAATAGAAAAAGTGAATGGTAGAGCGTTTGGTTTTGGGTGCAAAAATCCTTGGCTGCTTCAAAAGCAAAACGTGAACCACGAGAAATTACAAAATTAGAAAAATTAAACTCTGGATGTGCAGGAAAATTGAGTAGTAGTTGCTTTGGGAATTGGTCGGGCATGGTTAGTTATTCGCCATAAAATACCCGGTTATTTAGGGCCGGCCTGAATTTCTATAATGGTTCTTCCATAATTGGGATTAAGGATAACGGTTGCGGCCCAGCCGTCTTTCTCATAATTTAGTATGTAATTTTTATGCTTGATAGAGTTGACGAGAGTCCACCCTTTATTCAACATTTCATTTTCGTAGAAAGTGATGACTTTTTCCAGATTTTCCCAGCCAGAAAAAACAATCTTTGCTACTTTAACTGTTCCTGAACCCGATTCATAAATAAAGGACTTGGAATCATCCCGAGAAAAACCGGAAGGAATAGGTATATCAGAAAAAGGGTAGGCGGTTTCCTGTACAGGGGGGGGTGGAGGAAGGCCATCATCTTTAGTCCCTAATCCCAAATCCCATTCTGCACATCCATAAAAGAACAACAAAGAAAATAATGATAGCGCTGCAGATTTAACCATTTTTAGCCCCTCCTAAATACACAACCAGTAATCCCATCATCATTAAAAAAAAACCAATTACTCTTAATGTAGAGTCAGGTATCTCGGGCAATTTTTGTGCAAACGATTTTACTTTTTTGGGAAAACAAAAGTAGGGGATGCCTTCGAATACCATCATTAGACCTAATGCGGAAAGAAAAAAACTCATGACCGGACAAGACTATGTTTTTCACATTTAAATAAACGCAAAATATTGACCAATAAAAACCCGGGTTTTTGTAACGGACTCATGTTAACCGTGTTAACCGATAGTAGCGGTCATTTAGGAAGGTCTATACCCTGTTTGATTATCATTTATCTGCTATTTTGAGTCAATATCTAAATTTAAAAATTAAAGTAAAGGTAGTAAAGTTGCATTAGGGGTTTTAAGGTTGTAAATGGCAAAAAGAACATTATATAATTACTACTAATTTTTTCCCCTTCAAACGTCCGCCATTTAAGTTGGATTATTAATTAGGGTGATTATTGCCTGAATTAAAAATATTTAATCGTCATTTAACTGCAGTTTAATATCAACCGAATAGAGTTGATAATTATATTTGTGTTCTTCTAGGCCGGGTTTCTAATCACAAATGTTTTATTGCGAAAACAAATTTTAAGCTTATACAATTTGAGGTTAATAAAAATGCACAAATCTTTTCATTTTTTATTTAGTTTAGCCGGCGCAATTTTCCTTTTTATCTTTTCTGTGGTCTCCACCCCTAAACATTCGTTTGCATTAAGCAGTGCTACACAACAACTCTCGAGCAACTTATTTGTGAATATTGCTAAAAAGCTGAATCCCGCAGTGGTAAATGTCAGCACAAAGTCAAAAATAGAAAAAACGCACAGGAATTTTCGTCCTCCTGGGGGTGGCCGACCAGGCCCCGGTCAGGGACGTTCACCTGACTCTTTTCGTGATTTTTATGACAAGTTTTTTGGCGAACGACCTAATCAAAAACCCAAACGCGGTATGGGATCAGGGTTTGTAATAGATAAAGAGGGTCATATTCTGACCAATTATCATGTTATAGAGGGTGCGGATGAAATTGTTGTTTTGCTCGAGGATGAGGGGAGTGAGAAAGAATATACCGCAACCTTGATCGGTTCAGATTCAAAAACTGATATTGCCTTAATAAAAATCAACCGCGATGAGAAAACTCCAAAAGAGTTCCCATTTCTAAGATTAGGAAACTCTGAAAATCTCGAAGTGGGTGAGTGGGTTATGGCAATTGGGAGCCCGTTTGGATTGAGTCATACGGTGACTGTTGGTGTGGTAAGTGCTTTGGGGCGGAGTATTAATGCGGGCCCTTATGATGAATTTATACAGACTGATGCTTCTATCAATCCAGGTAATAGCGGTGGTCCTTTGATTAATATTGAAGGAGATGTTATAGGGATAAATACTGCAATTATCTCCGGAAATTCAGGTGGCAATGTGGGTATTGGTTTCGCAATACCCATAAATATGGCCAAGGCTATTTTGAAGGATTTGAAAGAGAAGGGTTCGGTAACTCGTGGTTGGCTTGGAGTTATGATTCAAAAAATTACCCCTGAACTTGCCAAATCGTTTGGGCTAAACCAGAGCGAAGGAGCCTTAGTAGGCGATGTTATACCCGGTGGACCGGCATTCAAGGGAGGGGTCAAGCGGGGTGATGTCATTGTAAGGTTTGATGGCAAGGATGTAAAAGATATGGAAGACTTGCCCAAAATAGTTGCTGCAACAACTCCCAATTCGGTTGTGAATGTAGAGATTGTTCGTGAAGGTTCTCCTAAAACCTTGAGTATTAAAATTGAAACTCTTACGGATACGCAAGCAACTGTAGTCGCCAAAGCAGACCCTCTAGGTATGCAGGTTCAGGATATTACCCCGGAATTGGCAAAAAGCCTACAATTGGAAGTTAATCAGGGTGTCTTGGTTTCTGATGTGACCCCAGGTAATTCTGCCGCAGAGTCTGGGATTCGCCGAGGAGATGTTATTTCAGAAATGAATCGTACTCCCATCACTAATATGAAAGATTACCAACGTTTAGCGGGCTCTGTAAAAACAGGTGATTCTGTTCTCTTTCTTGTTAAAAGAGGAGGCACCACGATTTATATAGCTGTTAAAGTGGGATAGAAGGTATCCTGTCTAAGATAAAATAGAGAAAGCCAGATTATCTGGCTTTCTCTCCAATATTACTTATAACTTCTTTTTTATATTAACGTGCGCATCCACTGGCTTTGGTTTTTTTTGTGTTTCGTTTTGCTTGATGCGTCCTCCGGTCTGGCCAAGGAGCTAAATAAACGCAGAACACCCCTTGTTATCGCTGCAGAAAAAGCAAGCCCCTCCGTTGTAAATATTTATACCTCCGAAACCGGTCGTTCTCCTCGTAATCCTTTCAGGGATTTTGGAAATAACATTTTTGATCAATTTTTTAACGATTTCTTTTCACAAAATCAAAACAATAAAAAAAGTCTGGGTTCAGGAGTTCTTATAAATAAAGAAGGATATATTATTACCAACGAGCATGTAGTGGCACGGGCATCAGAAATTCGTGTGGCTTTGGGTGATAAGCGGGAGTTTAAGGCGCGAGTGATAGGCGCGGATATGAAATCTGATCTTGCAATTATTAAAATAGATTCAGACCAGTTTTTACCTTTTATCGCAATGGGACGTTCTGACGATTTGATGATAGGCGAACAGGTTCTTGCCATTGGAAACCCATTTGGCTTGCGCCACACCGTGACCACGGGAATAATCAGCGCTTTAAATAGAAATATAAGAATTGGTAAAAATAAGGTGTACAGCGATTTTATCCAGGTGGACGCATCTATCAACCCAGGGAACAGTGGTGGTCCTCTTCTGAACATCAATGGGTCTTTAATAGGTATTAATACGGCCATTTACCAGAAAGCAGAAGGCATTGGTTTTGCCATTCCCATTAACGAGGCCAAGCGAATCGTTGATGAACTGATTCGATTTGGAAAAGTGCGACGAGGTTGGCTAGGAGTTTCGGTGCAAGAAATGAATTCTCAACTTTCCCGCCATTTTCAACTCGATCGGAAAAAAGGGGTGCTGGTAATTCGTGTCGCGGGGAAAAGTCCGGCAGAAGTTGCAGGAATAAAACGCAGCGATATAATTTTGGCAATTGAAGGTCACGAAGTGATAGACAAGTCTGACTTTTATGGTCGAATGACTTCTTATACCGTGGACGATAAAGTTCGCTTTTCAATCCTACGAAATGGGAAAAACATGGAGGTTGATGTTCGAGTTATCTCAATTCCCAAACAATATGTTGCAGAGTTCACGCGTGACTGGCTAGGTCTGCAGGTTCAGGAAAACAATCCTCTTCTTGCAAGGAGAAATCGCTTGGGAACCAGCAAAGGGATGGTGGTTATTAATGTAGTTCCTAAAAGTGTTGGTGATCGAATAGGAATTAGTCCGGGAGATGTTATCCGGCAAGTGAATCAAGATCGTATCAATAATGAAGAGGATTATAATAAGTCCATTGTTGATCTGAATAATCCAGATCGTATTTTGTTGCTAGTGCAAAGAGGGCGACAGGGATATTATGTGACGTTGGAACCTTAAAATGAAAGAAACGGATAAAAATGAAATTGAATCATTAAGAAAAACGATCCATGAACATGACTATAAGTATTACGTCAAAAACTCTCCTAGCATTTCTGATAGAGAATACGATTCTCTATATTGCCGGCTTAAAGAACTAGAAAGAAAGTATCCGCAATGGGTGACTTCTGATTCCCCGACCCAGCGTGTTGGCGGGAAAGTAGAGCAACGATTTCAGCCAATAGCACACCCAGTTCCAATGCTCAGCCTGGACAATACCTATAATGTGGATGAGGTACGTGCATTTCACCAACGCATAATTAAAGGTCTGCCGGATGTTGCAGAGGATTCCATTGAATATACTGTTGAGCTGAAGATTGATGGGTTAGCTGTCGCTCTAACCTATGAAGCTGGAAAGCTTGTCCGTGGTGCTACACGCGGAGACGGAAAAAAGGGCGAAGACATTACAGCAAACCTGAAAACTATTCGTTCAATTCCTCTTGAAATCTCATCCGAACCGTTTAAAAAAATTGAAGTACGCGGTGAAGTTTATATGCCGAAAAAAGAATTCCAAAGATTAAATACAATCCGTGAAATGGAGGGGGAATCTCCTTTCGCCAACCCAAGAAATGCTGCTGCAGGAGCTCTTAGGGTACTTGATCCCGCCATTACAGATTCAAGAAAGCTAGGGATATTTATTTATACGGTGGGTTTTCTGGACAATAATATTTGCAAGACTCATTTAGAGTTGCAACAAACACTTGCGTCTCTTAGGTTTCCGATAAATGAACACAATCGTTTGTGTTCCAATTTTGAAGACACAATTGCTACCATCGAAGAGTGGCGACAAAGAAAGAATAATTTAGATTATGAAGTAGATGGTTTAGTTATTCAGTTGAACTCCTTAGCCTATAGAAAAAAATTGGGGAATACATCTAAATTCCCACGATGGGCAGTGGCTTATAAATATGAAGCCGAACAGGTAGAAACAGAGATTTTGAAAATCGTATGTCAGGTTGGAAGGACAGGGTCCATTACTCCTGTTGCATATTTAGAGCCGGTATTTGTTTCAGGATCTACTGTTAGTCGCGCCACATTACATAACGAAGACGAAATCAAACGAAAAGACATTAGGGTTGGTGATCGGGTTGTTATAGAAAAAGCGGGAGAGATCATCCCTAAAGTCGTCCGCTTGGTTGACCCTACGGGTAAACGAAAAGCTCCGTTCGCAATGCCGACCGTTTGCCCTGAATGCCAGATGAAAATTTTCAGGCCTAAAGGAGAAGCAGCATGGCGATGTGTCAATGCCATATGTCCAGCGCAACTGAAAGAGCGTCTCAAGCATTTTGCTTCTCGCAAGGCCATGGATATAGACCATATGGGTCCAGCTGTAATAGAGCAATTGGTGGAGTCGGGTCGTGTGAAAAGTTTTTCTGACTTGTATACTTTAAAAAAGGATGAAGTGGCCGGTCTTGAACGGCTTGCTGAAAAATCTGCGCAAAACCTGATAGATGCAATCGAAAAAAGTAAGTCAGCAGGTTTATCTAGACTGCTTTTTGGACTAGGGATTCGGCATGTGGGACAAAGAGCCGCTTCCATTCTTGCAGAAACTTTTCGGTCCATTAAAAATCTTAGAACAACACCTTATGAAAACATCGAATCTGTAATTGAGATTGGTCCAGTTATAGCAGAAAGTTTGAAAAGTTTTTTTGACCAGAAAACCAATTTACAGGATATAGAAAATCTTTCTAGTATGGGAGTCGTAGTAGAAGAGCAGGGCGAAGCAAGAAAAGAGGGTGTTTTGACTGGAAAACAATTTGTGCTTACAGGAACTTTATCAAAAATCTCTCGGAATGAAGCTAAGGAAAAAATTGAATCGTTGGGAGGAAGAGTCACATCCTCAGTTTCGGGGAAAACGGATTTCCTCGTTGCAGGAAAAGATGCGGGCTCGAAATTAGAAAAGGCAAAAACACTTAAAATAACTGTTCTTGATGAAAAAGAATTACAAAAAATAATTGGATCGGTTTGATGTTGTTAGGTTGTAGAACGTGTTCTTGAGTAAGGGCGTCTTCGTTGTGCTCCCTTGCCATTGCGAGGACGGTTGTTGGAATCGATTTTTGCTTTGGTTGCTGTCGCCCTGCGACGTTTTCTTGCTGGCGGGGTCCCTGGTTTTTCTTCCAGATATAGTTCTTCTTCCGCCCAGGCCACGGGTATTTTCTTTTTGAGATAAACCTCGACACGTTCTAGATGTTGTGCAAAGTCTTCACAACAAAGGGTGATAGCGGTACCTTTTTTTCCTGCCCTGGCAGTGCGGCCAATTCGATGGACATAGTCTTCTGCATCTTGGGGAAGATCGTAGTTTATGACATGGGTAATATCATCGACATGCAATCCACGCGATGCAACATCGGTAGCGATCATGATATAGATGTTTCCTTTTTGGAAATCTTCTAATACTTTTATGCGTGCCTTTTGATGAAGATCGCCGCTTATTTGACCCGACTTATAGCCATTATGATTTAGCTTCCATTCCAGTTGTTCCGCTTCAATCTTCGTATTGCAGAAAATAAGAACTTTTTTCCCTTCTTCCTTTTTTAATAGTCCCAGTAGAAGATTGAATTTTTCGTGTTGGCCAACATGAAAAAGAGACTGCTTTATTTCATCTACAACCGCTTTCTCAGGTTCAATGACAACTTTAACGGGATTGTTCATATGCTCATAGCAGAGTTCCATGACTCGATAATTGAGCGTCGCAGAAAATAACATTGTTTGTCGTTTATTGTAGGGGGAACAACTGCGGAAGAGATAGCGCAAGTCTTGAATGAAACCCATGTCGAACATGCGGTCTGCTTCATCCACAACTAGCACTTCGATTCGTTTCAGACTGAAGAATCGTTGCTTGTAAAAGTCTATCAATCTTCCCGGTGTAGCGATGAGGATATCAACTCCTGATTTAATTAGGTTACGTTGTTTTTCGTAGTCGACTCCTCCAATGATGCAAGCTGATTTAAAGCCGCAATATTTTCCAAGCAGCAAGGCATCCTTCTCAATTTGTCGGGCCAGTTCCCGGGTGGGTGCCAGAACTAAAGCGCGAGGTCCTTCTTTTCCTTTTGCTGCAGGCGTAGGTTTGTTTTCTATTAATCGAGTCAATAGAGTGATTAAAAAAGCTGCAGTTTTACCGGTTCCTGTTTGCGCTTGTCCTGCGAGATCTTTTCGAGCCAGAGTGATGGGAAGAGACTTGCTCTGTATGGGGGTGCAAGTTTTGAATTCAGCACTTCGAACACCTTTTAGAACAGGTTCAGGGAGCGGTATAGATTCAAAATTAATGAGTTCCAAATGAATACTCCATTCCGCAGAAATTGCCGCGGGTCTGTTTAGATATAGTTTTTCTTCAACGGGAAAACGATTTATGGATTAATGAGGCATTGCCATTTGTATTTATGGGAGGAGGGCCTTAAATTTCAATCGCTTGCTACTTATTCTCGTTGGCAGGGGTTATTATGATAGGCTTGCTGGGCTTTTGCAACCCCAATTTCATTTTGCTTGACTTTAAAGGGGGGGAAGTGTTTAAATCCTTCCTTGATTTTGTATCTGGCCAAGGCCCCGATTGACAACCTCTCCGACGGAATCCAACTAATTTTTATTAGGTTTTTCAATGGTTTTCGTGTCTCGTGAGGGGTTCTGGATAAAATCATGACAGCAAAGGCTTGATTAGGGCAATAAGTTTATAGTCTGTCATGGCCAAGAATTAAAATGTTTGCCCCGTTTTGAGGTATTTTTGTGATCGAACATGATGTCGTGATCGTAGGTGCTGGTCTTGCAGGAATGCGCTGCGCTCTTGAGGTTTGTAAAGAGCTTGATGTCGCCGTGTTGACCAAGGTTTATCCCTCCCGTTCGCATTCTGGTGCAGCTCAAGGCGGAATTGCGGCTTCTCTTGGAAATTCTGAGCCGGATAGCTGGGAAGAGCACATGTTTGATACCGTCAAAGGCGGTGATTTTCTAAACGATCAGGATGCGGTCGAGGAATATGTCAAGGCGGCACCCAGAATTATCTATGAGCTAGAGCACATGGGTTGCGTTTTCAGTCGCACCCCAGAAGGAAAGATAGCGCAACGTAGCTTTGGTGGTCATTCAAAGCCCCGTGCCTGCTTCTCCGCTGACCGAACTGGTCACGCGATTTTACATGCTCTTCATGAGCAGCTGATGAAAAACTCCAAGTCCGTTAAAATTTATAATGAGTGGTATATGCATTCTCTGGTGGTCGATGGTGACCGGTGCAACGGTGTGATTGTAAGTAATATTCAAACCGGTGAAGTCGAAGTTATCCGGGCCAAAGCTGTGGTCTTTTGTACCGGAGGTTATGGCCGCGTATTTAAAATCACATCCAATGCTTTTGCCAGTACCGCGGATGGCGTGATGGCAGCTTTTGAGGTTGGCATTCCTTTGGAGGATCCGGAATTTGTGCAGTTTCATCCTTCTGGGTTATACCGACAGGGAATTTTGTTTTCTGAGGCGGCTCGTGGCGAAGGTGCTTACCTGCTCAATGATAAAGGCGAGCGGTTCATGGAAACTTATGCTCCCTCCAGAATGGAATTGGCACCGCGCGATATTGTGGCTCGTGCAGAGCAAAGTGAAATGGATGCGGGACGCGGCGTCAACGGTGAAGATTGTATTCATCTCGATCTTCGACATCTGGGCGAAGCGCGAATCATGGAACGCCTACCGCAAATTCGACAATTGGCAATCGACTTTCTCGGTATTGATTGCGTTACCGATCCTCTACCCATTCAACCCACTGCACATTATTCCATGGGGGGTATTCCTGTGGATAATAATTGTCACGTTATCCTCGACTCAGAAGGAACAAAGATGCATGGTTTTTTTGCGGCAGGTGAATGCGCATGTGTTTCTGTTCATGGTGGCAACCGATTGGGAACCAATTCTCTCCTTGATGCCGTGGTGTTTGGCGAACGTGCAGGTAAATCTGTCCTCGAATATGCCAGAGGTAGGGACTTTGGCAATGTTAATGAAGGACAGGAAAAAGCTAGGGTCTTAGAGAAATTTGAAGATATATTCCAAAGAGACGGTAGCGAAAGTTACAACCAGATTCGCGACGAAATGAAAGAAATTATGATGTCCCATTGCGGTGTTTTCCGCGATGAGCAAAGACTGAAAGCCTGCATCGAAACTCTCAAAGGGCTTCAGGAACGGTTCAAAAAAGGTAAAGTAACGGATAAAGGGAAACTGTTCAATACAGAAATTTATGAAATTATGGAGTTAGGAAATATGTTGGGTATGGCAGTAATTATAGCCACAGCCGCATTGGAACGACAAGAAAGTCGTGGTGGGCATTTTCGTACTGACTTCCCAAAGCGAGATGATAAAAAATTCTTGCATCACTCCATGGTCTATGATTCTCCAGATGGATTGGTCATAAAAACTAAGCCGGTGGTGATTACTAGATATCAACCTGCTGAAAGAACTTATTAATGGCGACATTTAGGATCAAACGGTTCAATCCGGAAAAACAGCCCGAGCCTTACTTCGAAGAGTTTCAACTGGATATTCCCGATGGTGCCACGCTTCTGGATTGCATGAACCAGATCAAGTGGACTCTCGATGGCAGCCTTTCTTATAGGATGTCGTGCCGAAGTGCCATCTGTGGCTCGTGTGCAGTCAAGTCAAACGGTCATGCCTTACTGGCTTGTCAACGACAGGCGGAACACCTTGTGGATGACAACGATACTATTACTTTGGAACCTCTCGGCAATATGAAACCAGTGAAAGATCTGGTGGTCGACTTCACACCGTTCTGGGACAAAGTGAATAAAATTAAACCTTATCTGGAGCCAAAAGAAGAGCCACCGGTAAAAGAAAGACGTCAGTCGCAGGAAGAGTTTTTAGTCATTGATGACGCTAGCACTTGCATCATGTGCGGTGCCTGCTATTCCGACTGCAACACTCTGGAAGTGGATGATAATTTCCTCGGGCCTGCAGCTCTGGCAAAAGCGCAACGGTTTGTCGGCGATTCCCGCGACTCTAAAACCCTGCAACGCGTACAGGACTTAAGCGAGCCAGGAGGGATTTGGGATTGCACCCATTGTGCCGAATGTGTGGAACGCTGTCCGAAACCGGCACGTCCTTTCGATCGCATCAAAGAAATCATGACCGTGGCATTGGAGGAAGGTGTGCATAACAATAATGGCGCGCGTCACGCACTGTCCTTCACTAATTCGGTTAAGAGGAGTGGCAATCTAAATGAAAACAGAATTCCCGTTGAGTCGATGGGAATTTTTAATATCCCCGGACTGCTCAGCTTGATTCCGGTTGGGCTCAGAATGTTGCTCAAAGGAAAAGTTCCACCGATCCTTCATCATTCCATTGAAGAGGTTCGTGACGTAAAACGTATATTCAAGGAGTTGGATCAATGAAGTTTGCCCTTTTTACCGGATGTGTCGCCAAAGGGGCGACTCGAGAGTTGATGCTCTCCACAACCAAAGCAGCAGAAGGCCTAGGCTTTGATTTTGTAGAAATGAAAAGCGCGTCCTGTTGTGGTGCGGGAGTGGTTTCCGAAAAGAGCCCACTATTGGCAGATGCCTTGAACGCGCGTTCGTTCTCCATCGCTGAAAAACAGGGATTGGATATTGTCACTATTTGTTCAACCTGTCAGGGGACCTTAAAAAAAACCGAAGCACATTTGAACGAAAGTAAAGAGTATAAAGAAAAAGTCAACGACATCCTAGAAGAGGGGGGGCATCAGTACAACGGAAAAACAAGAATCAAACATTTTGCTAACATCCTCGCAACCGAAGAGGGAATGGCAAGATTGAAGTCTCGCATCAAGCGTCCTTTGACTGGATTAAAGGTTGCAGCCTTTTACGGTTGTTATGTTCTGCGTCCGTCAGAAAGGTCTGACTTTGATAGTCCAGACAATCCAACGGGGATGGAAGATATCTTTGAAGCGCTGGGCGCAACCCCGATTTATTATCCTAGTCGTACCAAATGTTGCGGATTTCCGATCGTGATGATGAACAAGGATGCATCTTTAGGTATGTCAGGTAATGCATTGCAAGATGCGATCGAACACGGCGCCGATGTCGTTGCCACTGGATGTCCGCTTTGTCATCTGAGTCTCGATTCTTATCAACCGGAAATCGAATTATTGCAAAAGAAAAACCAATCCATTCCCATCCTGCACTTACCACAACTGGTGGCTCTGGCATTGGGCTACACACCCACACAACTGGGAATGGACACCCACATCGTCTCCACCCTCAAAATAAACCAGATCCTTTCCAGTTCGCATTCGGCTGCTCACTGAGACGTCTTCTTTTCCAGTGATACGTTTGTCCATCCCTTCTGAATAGGATTTTTATCTTCCCTCTGTTAATATCAATTCGTTGAACTTTTTTTGACGAGCCACCATTGAACAAAATTGAATTTAAAAAAAAGATCTTTGTTCTTTTAGCCGGGCTTGTTATGTTCTGCGGAATTTTGTTCATGCCGCTTCCTGACGGTATGACAGAAAGTGCACAGCACATGCTCGCCGTGGTAGCCTTGATGGCGATATGGTGGGTCGGTGAAGGTATCTCGCTTGCCGTGACAGCATTGTTACCTCTGGTATTGTTTCCACTGCTCGGCATCATGCCTAGCAAACAGGTCGCTCCCAATTACGCTAATCATCTTATCTTTTTATTTCTTGGCGGATTTATGATCGCTCTCGCCATGGAGAAATGGAATTTTCATAAACGTCTTGCACTATGGGTTATCAATGTGATGGGGAGCGATCCTCAGCGCATCGTTTTGGGTTTTATGATATCAACGGCCTTTTTGTCGATGTGGATTTCCAATACCGCTTCAACCATGATGATGCTTCCGGTTGCCATGGCGGTGGTAAGGCAAATCGCTTTAGACGCTTCTTTAAATGGTGAAAGAAATTTTGATTCACAAAAACAGATTGAAAACGGATTGGGGCTCGTATTAATGCTGGGCCTGGCATACTCTGCCAGCATTGGTGGTGTCGGTACCCCGATTGGAACACCACCGAATATTGTGTTTGCAGGGTTCTACAAAAGTTTGTTTCCGAATAATCCTGAAGTAAGTTTTTTTCAGTGGATGATATTTGCTCTCCCCGCCGTCTTAGTTTTCATTCCAATAACATGGATTTACCTTTGTCGTTTTGTTTTACCCTTCCCAATAAACCAGATCAAAGGTGGAGAAAGCAGGATCATTCAAAAAGAGCTTGATAAGTTAGGTTCCATGAACCGGGCGGAAAAACTTGTCGCAACTGTTTTTTGTTTTACAGCAATGCTATGGATTTTTAGGCAACCCATTTTAATAGGGGAGTGGTTACTTCCTGGTTGGTCGAACCTCTTCGAAAACCCAAAATTTTTACATGATTCCACTATTGCCATGACTATGGGACTACTGCTATTTGTGATACCGATCAATGGGGCTCAAGGTCTCACCTTGAATGGTAAAACCGAATGGTTTGCTTTAGACTGGAAAACGGTACAATCAAAAACACCGTGGGGAATTTTGATTCTTTTTGGCGGTGGTTTCGCTTTGGCATCGGGTTTTGGAGTGAGCGGACTCGATAAATGGATTGGATCTAAACTGACCGGAGTTTCTGATTGGCCGTTGTGGATGACGGTACTTGCCATTTGTATCACGGTTACTTTTTTAACGGAATTGACTTCTAACACGGCGACCACAACAATGATACTTCCTATACTTGGTATGGCGGCGATAGCGGCGGCTATTCATCCGTTATATTTTATGGTGCCAGCGACTTTGGCCGCTTCGTTTGCATTTATGTTGCCGGTAGCGACACCGCCAAATGCAATTGTCTTTGGTAGCGGTTGGGTGAGCATTCCAACAATGTCGAAAGCAGGATTGATCCTAAACCTTATTGGAGCAGGCATTGTAACCACAACGGTGTTGTTTTTGGTGAGCGGGTTTTTAATTGGTTTCTGATCGTTCCTTTGAGATACAAGCAAATAAAGAAAAATAACGAGATTTATACTGGTTGCTTTGTCCATTTTAATTTTGGTTGGCGAGCTGCTTGGGCTTCATCAGGACGTGATACTTTGGGTAGGCGTGGTGCCTCATTAAAACTTTCTGGGTCTTCATGGCCTTTCTTGGAGATGGACTTCATAGCCTCAATAAACATATCGAGGGTTTCTTTGGATTCGGTTTCCGTCGGTTCGATCATCAAAGCACCTTTTACGATTAACGGGAAGTACACGGTGGGTGGGTGAAACCCATAGTCAATGAGTTCTTTGGCAAAGTCCATCGTTGTGATTCCCTGACCTTTATCGTTGAAAATGCATTCGTGTAGGCAGGCTCCAGTGAAAGGGAGATGGAACGTATCTTTTAGCTTTGCACGGATATAGTTTGCATTTAAGACGGCGGATTGAGCGGCTTCAAGAATACCTTCAGGGCCGAGAGTGCGTATGTATACGTATGCTCTTAGCAGCATACCAAAGTTGCCGTTGAACACTTTCAATTTGCCTACACTTTTGGGTCGGTCATTATTTAATACGTATTTATGACCTTTTTTCTCTAGGATTGGTTTAGGTAAATAAGGTTCGAGAATATCTTTGATGCAGACGGGCCCTGCTCCCGGTCCTCCTCCGCCATGTGGAGTCGAGAAGGTTTTATGCAGATTGATATGTAAAACGTCAATTCCCATTTCCCCCATCTTAGCGATTCCCATTATCGCATTGAGGTTGGCGCCATCACAATAAACCAATCCTCCCTTACTGTGAACGATCTCGGTAATTTTCAAAATATCTTTTTCGAACATTCCCAATGTATTGGGATTGGTCAGCATGATGGCGGCGGTTTCTTCATCCATGACAGCTTCGAGTTTGTCAATATCAATAAGGCCTTCAGAGTTGGATGGGATTTGCACTGATTTGTAACCGCAAAGAGTTGCGCTTGCTGGGTTGGTTCCGTGCGCGGAATCGGGTAAAAAAACTTTTTTCCGAGGATTGCCTTTTGCGGTGTGATAAGCCTGAATCATCAGCATTCCGGCAAATTCACCTTGAGCCCCGGCTGCGGGTTGCAGGCTGACATGGTCCATGCCACTTATTTCCTTAAGGCACTCTTGCAACTCGTACATAAGTTGCAAACTTCCCTGCGCATCTTCATCTGCAGAAATGGGATGGTTTCCTGCGAAGCCGGGCAAACGTGCTAGGGTTTCGTTTAATTTTGGGTTGTACTTCATGGTGCATGACCCTAATGGATAAAAATTGGTGTCGATACTAAAGTTCCATTGCGATAACCTTGTATAGTGACGAACGACATCGAGTTCGGTTAATTCTGGTAGTTCTTTAATTGGATCACGAATTTCATCCACGGGTAGCAGTGTTTCTAGTTCGATTTCTGGAACATCACAGGGGGATAAGGAATAGGCTTTGCGTCCGGGAGACCCCAACTCAAAAACAATCGGTTCCTCAAAAATCAAACCTTCAGTGGCTATTTTTGATTTGGATGAAGTTTTATTCTGTTTGCTGTCCATGTTATTTCCATTTAGGTTTTCAAGATTTCTTTGAGGGTATTTATAACTATTTCGGGTGTTAAGTTATCCTGGTGTCTGTCATCAAGGACCACGCTTTTCAGGTGTCTCGGTCCCCAACGTAGAATTTCTCCGTGCTTGAATATAACGCAGGCGGGTTTTTCAACAGCCGAGGCCAAATGCATGATACCTGTGTGGTTGCATAAAAGAACATCGCATTGTTGTATCAGAAGCGCAAGCTCTTTTGTTTTTACCAGTGGTAAGAGTCGGGGTTGGAATTTCATCTTTGCAATATGAGATCTCAGCTTTGCTTCTTCCCCGGGTCCATTGATCAACCAGATGTCGGCGATTTTATTTTTCAGGATATTTTCCATTACAGCCTGAAACTTCTCCCATTGCCAGCCCCATTCAGCAATACGAGTTTCCGTTTTAACGAGAATAAGAGGTTGTTCTTTTTTTTCTGACTTCATGAGCCCCTCTATTTTTATTTTTTCATTGTCGTTAAAGTAGATTTTAGGTTGTGAGATGATTTGCGGTACCCCTATATACTTAAGCAGCGCCAGATTGTTTTCGATTTCATGGCAAGGGAACGTTTCGATAGGAAGCCGTATATTATATTTACATGAATTTTGTGGGTGGAGATAACCAGCCATCATTTTGGCATTAGAACACAACGTGAAGAAAGTGGCTGAGGCACTGAATTTTTTATTGAGGGTGATAGCCAGATCAAATTTTTCTTTGCGGCAGTCAAGAATGACACGCCAGAACCGCCTGCGTCGCATTCTAATAATCTTATGAATCTTAGGGTTGTCTTTCAAGACTTCCGCTTGTAAGGGGTTTACCATCACTGTGATTTTTAAATGTGGAAAAGAGGTTTTTAAAGATTCATAAACCGGTGTTGACAGTATGACATCCCCCAGTCTGTCAGAGCGAACTACAAGCACATTGGAAATTTTTGAAAAATCAAGGGGCAAAGGAGCCAAGGGAACATTTTTCTTGGCAAACAGTCTGAATAATATCCAGAGACTATTTTTTATATAGTATTCGACGGATCGTAGGAACTTGCTCATGCTTGACTTAAATTATTACGGAGTGGTGTTCGATTCGGAGGCAGCGATTTCAGATTTTAGAATTTTGATTGTTACCCACTAGTCCAGTGGAAGGGCTTCCTCAATGAGCATAACAGGTATATTGCCTCTAATAGGGTATTTCAAACTGCAAGCTTTACAGTCGAGGCTATCCTCGTTAGTGCTCAATTCAAGATCACCCTTGCATTTTGGACAAACTAGAATATCCAATAATTTTTTATCAATTGCCATAAAATTTCTCCACTTAGCTTAAATAGTACTTTTTTGGTTGGATCGAACAGATTCAAACACTTCGTCTACAGTCACTTGCTTCATACATTCGTTGGTTCCAAGCGGACACTTTTTTTTCCAACAGAAACTGCAGGTCAATATTTTATATACTGTTTGGTGATTCAACCCGTAAGCCCCATTTCGCACAGGGTCGGTAGGCCCAAATATCGACACAGTAGGGATGCCGAGTGCTGCGCATAGATGGAGCGGCCCTGAATCACAACTTACCAGCAGTGTTAGGTGTTTGTAAAGGGCGATAGATTCCTGAATGGAAGTGGGTGGGGCAACCCAGCATTTCTGTTTCATAGATGCAGCGATTTGTTTGGTTTTGTGCTCTTCTCCTGGTCCCCAGGTCAATAGTATGGAGCAGTTAAGTTCAACAGTTATGCGATCTGCTAATTGTGCGAATCGTTCCAGTTCCCAAAGTTTACTTTCGAATCCAGCTCCAGGGTTGATACCAATGATGTTTTTGGAAGTGAGTTCGGGGTGGTGCTGAAAAAAGTCTTCCACTTTTTGGTGCCGAATTTCAGGAAGGGGAAATTGCTTTACTTTGTTTTGGATTTCCAAAGCAGATTGCACCAGGGTCAGATACATATCTATAACATGAATTCCGCCAGCCATATAAGGCGCTTTTTTATTAAAAAAGATCGAACTGATTTTTTCCTTACAGTTTTTTCTGTGGAATCCAGACTTAATGCGCGCGCCACTTAGCATGGCAATCACACCACTTTTTATCAGACCATGTAAGTCGAAAACCACATCAAAGTTTTGT